>NZ_CEXLVS010000056.1:0-18983 GCF_982684285.1 Salinicola sp.
ACCGTTCGCCGCGGCCCGCCATCGCCGAGCCCGTCCGTGCGGCGATCACGTCAGCGCTGGCACCGCTTCCCACCGAGGCCATCTACATCCGCATGGTCCGGCCGGGCCGGTTGCTCTACGTCACCGTGCACGTCGTGCTCGAGCAAGGGCACTCGCTCTCGATCGCGGAGGCGGATCGCTGGCGCGCGACGCTCGATGCCTGCGCGCGCCGGATATCGACGCCAGTACTGGTCGAGACGCTGTTCACCGGCGACCGGCGCTGGGCGGCGCCCAGCGCGGGACTCGACCCCGTCGAGGGCGGGGCGGAGACGGACGGCGAGAGGATATAAACGCGGAGCCGGACCGGGGCGGCAGTCGGGAGACTGCCGTATGCCCGGCCCTACGCTTTGTCTGAGAAATGCCTGCGCTCAACCATACGGCGTTAAAAATCAACTGGTGCGCCAGCCCGAGCTCGGCGCCCCCGTCAAAATACTCATTTACCCCGCGTAAACTGGAGCGCCAGCCCGGTCCTTTTTTCGCCGATTTTTGCCTTGTCTGGCTATCGCTCGTCGATTTTTCAGACAGAGCTTAGGTCTCAGCGCAGTTTGGTCAGGCGCAGTTCGGCGATCTGGGCGGGAGGCAAGAAGGAGTCCGGGCGCGCCTCCTCCCAGTAGTTCTGAAAGACGGTGTGCTGACTGTTGCCGTTGAGCAGTTCGTCCGGCTGCAGAAAGGTGAACAGCTTGTCGTAGGCCTGGATCTCGTCGGCGGAGACGCGCCGGATGATGTGCTCCGGACCCAGCTCCGCGGGATGTTGCAGCCCGGCCGCGGCCAGCATCTCGGCCAGGCCCTTGAGCGTGTTGCGGTGGAAGTTGTAGACCCGCTCGGATTTGTCGGCGACATCCAGGTGCCGGCTGCGCTTCGGATCCTGGGTCGCCACGCCGCTGGGGCACTTGTCGGAGTGGCAGTTGAGCGCCTGGATACAGCCCAGCGAGAACATGAAGCCCCGTGCCGCGTTGCACCAGTCGGCGCCCAGCGCCATAGTGCGGGCGATGTTAAAGCCGGAGGTGATCTTGCCGGCGGCACCGATCTTTATCTCCTCGCGCAGCCCAGCGCCGGCCAGGGTGTTGTGCACCAGCATCAGGGCCTCGGTTAGCGGCACGCCGAGGCGATTGATGAACTCCAGCGGCGCCGCACCGGTGCCGCCCTCGCCACCGTCGACGACGATGAAGTCGGGACGCTGGCCGGTTTCCCGCATTGCCTTGACCATCGCGAACCACTCCCAGGGGTGGCCGATGGCGAGTTTGAAGCCGACCGGCTTGCCGCCGGAGAGTTCGCGCAGGCGGCCGATGAATGCCATCAGCTCCAGTGGTGTCGAGAAGGCGCTGTGGCCGGCCGGGGAGACCACGTCCTCGCCCATGGGCACCTCGCGAGCCTCGGCGATCTCGGCGGTGACCTTGGCCGCGGGCAAAATGCCGCCGTGGCCCGGCTTGGCGCCCTGCGACAGCTTGATCTCGATCATCTTGACCTGCTCGTCGCGCGCGTTGGCGGCGAACCGCTCCTCGTTGAAGCTGCCGTCGTCGTGGCGGCAGCCGAAGTAACCGGAGCCGATCTCCCAGACCAGGTCGCCGCCGTGAATCCGGTGATAGCGGGAGATGGAGCCCTCGCCGGTGTCGTGGTAGAAGCCGCCTTTGCGGGCACCGGCGTTGAGTGCCTCGATGGCGTTGCCGGAGAGGGAGCCGAAGCTCATCGCCGAGACGTTGAACACGCTGGCGGCGTAGGGCTGGCTGCAGAGGCTGCCGCCGACCTGGACGCGGAAGTCGCTGTCCTCGATGTGGGTCGGCCGCAGCGAGTGGTTGATCCATTCGTGGCCGGGAGCGTACATGTCGATCAGGGAGCCGAAAGGCTTCTTGTCGCTTTCGTTCTTGGCGCGCTGATAGATGACGGCGCGCTGTTCACGGGAGAACGGGCGCTCGTCGAGATCGGACTGAATGAAATACTGGCGAATCTCGGGGCCGATCGACTCGAGGAGATAGCGGCAGTGCGCCAGGATCGGATAGTTGCGACTGATGGTGCGACGCTTCTGGCGAGTGTCGTGAAACCCGAGCCAGGAGAGCCCGCCGAAGATGACGACGCCCCACCACCAGTGCGAGGAGGAGGTGAGGCCGAGCAGGGAAACGACCAGCAGGCAGAGGCTGGCAATGAAGGTGGCGTTGCGTAGTGGCAGACGCGAGAGGCCAGTGGCTTGGCTCATGCGGACATCGGCTCCGGGCAGGTGAAATAACGACGACACTGGGCGTCGCCGCGGTCAAGAATAGCGCAGGGCCCGGCGTTGCGGCCAACGTCGCTCGACGCTATTTTGAGACACCGTCCCGGACGCGCCGCAACCTGGGTCCGATGGGCGCTGCGGTGACCTGTCGACCTTTCGAATTCCGATACGTCGGACCTTTTCGCACCCAATGCAAGGAATGCCGCACTTGCGACATCATCGATCGTTCCTGCGTCTGCGACTGATCCTGCTGGTCCTCCACGGTTACGTCGGCTGGCGTCTGCTGCCGGGGCTGTCGGCGGGCACGTGGGGCAACGTCATCGTGGCCGGCTATCTGCTCTGCAGCGCCCTGGCGATACCCCTGGTAATCCGGGTGACCTGGCTCAACGGGCGTTGGCTGGCATGGCCGGTCGCCTTGATGACCGGCGTCTTTTCGTTCCTGCTCCAGCTCACTCTCGCCCGTGACGTCCTGCTGGCGGGGTGGTGGCTCATCGCCGCGCCGTCGAGCGCCGCGGTCTCCATCACTGCCTGGACCGTCCTGGCAGCGACCCTGCTGCTCTCAGCCTACGCCGTCTGGCAGGCACGCCGGGTTCCGCGGGTGGTCGAGGTGTCCGTTGCCGTGGCCGGGCTTCCCGCGGCGCGCGAGGGGTTCGCCATCCTGCAGTTGAGCGACCTTCACGTCGGCCCGACGATCAAGCGAGCCCATCTTCGGCGTATCGTCGAGCGCTGCAACGCACTGGCGCCGGACATGGTCGCGATCACCGGGGACCTGACCGATGGCCGGGTCTCCGAGCTGGAGGAGGAGGTCGCGCCGCTGGCTGACCTGACTTCCCGGTACGGCACCTTCTGCGTGACCGGCAATCATGAATATTACAGTGAAGCCGAAGCCTGGGTGGCTGCGCTTCGACGCCTGGGCCTGCGAGTGCTGGTCAATGAGTTCGAATGCATCGAGCGCGATGGCAGCATACTGGCGGTTGCCGGCATTACCGATCTGACCGCGGGGTACTATGTCGCGGCGCATCGTAGCGATTCTCTGGCCGCCGCGAGGGGGATTCCGGAGGGTGCCACCAGGCTGCTGCTCGCCCACCAGCCCAACTCCGCCCCCGAGGCGGCGGAGGCCGGGTTCGATCTACAGCTGTCCGGGCACACCCATGGCGGCCAGATGTGGCCCTGGAGCCTGCTGGCACGCCGTGCCAACCGGTTCCTGGCCGGGTTGGGGAGACAGGGGCGGATGTGGGTCTACACCAGCCGGGGTACCGGTTACTGGGGGCCGCCGATGCGGTTCGGTGCGCCAGCGGAGATCACCCGGATTCGATTGACTCGCGCGCCGGGGGCGAGCCGAACCTGAAGCGCTTCGCATTGCCGTGACGGGCGGTTAGGCTGAATCCGATGACAACGATAAAGGATGGGCCCATGTTCGATGCAACGGAACGCTGGATTCTCGGTGTGGTGGTGGCGGTCTGCTTTCTACTGTTGATCGGTTACGCGGCCTACTTCTATCGACTGACGAAGACCTACGCGGATTACAACCTGGCCGGCCGGTCTGCCTCGCTGTTCCCGATGATCCTGACCATCGTCGGCACGGCGATCGGCGGCTCCGTGCTGCTGGGCGCGATGAGCCAGGGGTACGTCGGCGGGTTGGGCCAGATATGGCTGCCGGGATCGTTCACCGTGACCAGCATCCTGCTGGCGGTCTTCTTCCTGCGCCGGATCCGCGAGGTCGGCGAGCAGCACGACATGGTCTCGATCGCCGATTTTACCGCATTGCGCTTCGGCGATCGTGCCAGGATCCCGACCATCGTCAGCATCCTGTGCGCCTACTGCGCCATCACCGGCATGCAGTTCGTCGCCATCGCTTCCATCCTCCACCTGGTGTTCGGGCTCAGCGTCACCGCCGGCATCCTGATCGCGTGGCTGCTGCTGACGCTCAAGACCTACCTGGGCGGGCTCAAGGCGGTGATCTGGTCCGATGCCGTGCTCGGCACGCTGCAGACCGTGGCGGTCATCGTGCTGCTGGCGGTCGTCTACCTGCGCCTGGGTGGCTGGGGCGAGATCGAGCGGCTGGCCGCGGCCGGCGGGCAGCGCGACATGCTGCAGTTCGGCGGCATCACGCTGCAGGAGCTGGCGGTACTGTTCCTCACCATCGGCGCCTATCAGTTCGTGAGGCAGGATCTGTGGCAACGGATCTGGGCGGCGAAGAGCCTCGCCACCATTCGCTGGGCGTACTGGATCGGGTTGACGGTCGCCTTTCTGACCGGCGCCGTCGTCGTGGTGCTGGGGGCGCTGGCCGCCATCGGGCTCGATCTGGATCTCGCCGATCCCGGCCTGGTCTATTACGCGATCATCCAGGAGGTGCTGCCGCTGCCATTGGTGGCGCTGATGATCGTGGCGCTGCTGTCGACCGTCATCTCGTGCGCCGATTCCTTCTTCATCGCGGGGGCATCCTCCATCGCCAACGATATCATCCGGCCCCGGCTGAAGCGGACCGACGAGCGCACGCTGCTGCGCTACAGCCGCCTTTCCGTGGTGCTGATGTCCCTGATCGCGCTGGCGCTGGCACTCTATCTGCCCAACCTGGTGCAGATGTGGATTCTCGGCTCGGCGATGCTGGTATCCGGCCTGCTGGCACCGGTGCTTGCAGCGCTGATCTGGCCCCGGCTGTCGCCCAGGGCCGGCCTGGCGTCGATGTGGATCGGCCTGTTGACGGCACTGCTGTGGCAGGTCGCCGGCCAGCCGTTGGGTTGGCACCCGGTCTTCGTCGGCCTGCCGGTCTCGATCCTGGTGCTGGCAGCGGGATCGTTGATCGCAGCACGAGCGCCGGCGTCGGCCAGGGCAGCTTGATCGTCGCCGACACTCGCCTCAAGCTGCCTTTGCCTTGCGGTTGAACGTCTCCAGCAGCTGGTCGATGCGCTGGAGGCGATCCTCCTCCCTCTCCATGTCGCCGTGGAAGCGCAGGGTATCGGCGCCGTCGAGCTTGTACTCGCCGGGATGGCGCTGGATCAGCTCGACCAGCGTCATCGGATCGACCCGCGGGTCCGGACCGAAGATCACGCGTCCGCGCTCGGCCCCGGCTTCCAGCTTGGCGATGCCGAGCCGCTCGGCGCGCTGGCGCAGCCCGGTCTGGCGGAACAGGGTCTTGAGCGGCGCCGGCAGCAGGCCGAAGCGGTCGATCA
Organism: Salinicola sp.; assembly: GCF_982684285.1. Taxonomy (NCBI): domain Bacteria; kingdom Pseudomonadati; phylum Pseudomonadota; class Gammaproteobacteria; order Oceanospirillales; family Halomonadaceae; genus Salinicola; species Salinicola sp. The sequence goes on from NZ_CEXLVS010000056.1 coordinate 5,419, forward strand.
TCTCCACCTGGAGTTCCTTGAGCTCCGCCTCGTCGGCCGCGCTGCTGATCCGCTTGTACATGATCAGGCGCTGCTGAATGTCCGGTAGATAGTCGTCGGGGATCAGGGCCGGCAGGTTGAGGCTGATTTCGGTGCCGTCGTCGAGCGGGGCTTCGATGTTGGGCGTCTTGCCGGCCCGGATGGCCTTGACCGCGCGATCCAGCATCTGCATGTAGAGGCTGTAGCCGACGGTCTCCATCTGACCGCTCTGCTCGTCGCCGAGCAGCTCGCCGGCGCCACGGATCTCCATGTCGTGACTGGCGAGCGTGAAGCCGGCGCCGAGGTCGTCGCTCTGGGTGATGGCCTCGAGGCGCTTGATCGCGTCCTTGGTCATCGCCTTGGGTGGGGGCGTCAGCAGGTAGGCGTAAGCCTGGTGATGGCTGCGTCCGACCCGCCCGCGCAGCTGGTGCAACTGGGCCAGCCCGAACTTGTCGGCACGCTCGATGATGATGGTGTTGGCGCTGGGAACGTCGATGCCGGTCTCGATGATGGTCGAGCAGACCAGCACGTTGAAACGCTTGTGGTAGAAGTCCGACATGACCCGCTCCAGCGCCCGTTCCGGCAGCTGACCGTGGGCCACGCCGACCCGCGCCTCCGGTACCAGTTCACGGATCTTCTCGGCGCTGGACTCGATCGTCCGGACTTCGTTGTGAAGGAAATAGACCTGGCCGCCGCGCAGCACTTCGCGGAGGATCGCTTCCTTGACCACCGGCTCGTTGCGCTGCTGCACGAAGGTCTTGACCGAGAGGCGTCGCGCCGGCGGCGTGGCGATGATCGAGAGGTCTCGTATCCCGTTCATGGCCATGTTGAGCGTTCGCGGAATGGGCGTGGCCGTCAGGGTGAGGATGTCGACCTCGGCGCGCATCTGCTTGAGGCGCTCCTTCTGTGCGACCCCGAAGCGGTGCTCCTCGTCGATGATCATCAGGCCCAGGTTGGAGAACTTGACCGATCGGGAGAGCAGCTTGTGGGTGCCGATGACGATATCGGCACGGCCCTCGGCGATGCGCTTCAAGGCGTCGCTTTCGCCCTTGCCGCCCGTGAAGCGCGACAGCATTTCGATCTGTACCGCGGTATCGGCGAAGCGATCGCGGAAGTTGTCGTAGTGCTGTTGGGCGAGCAGGGTGGTGGGTACCAGCACCACCACCTGGCGGCCCGAGTTGACGGCCAGGAAGGCCGCCCGCATGGCGACTTCGGTCTTGCCGAAGCCGACGTCGCCACAGACGACGCGATCCATCGGGCGCGGCGCGGTCATGTCCCCGATCACGGCCTCGATGGCGGCGTGCTGGTCGGGAGTCTCCTCGAACGGAAAACTGGCCGCGAAGCGCAGATATTCGTCGCCGGGCATGTCGCTGGCAAACCCCTCCCGGGCCTCTCGTCGCGCGTAGATATCGAGGAGCTCGGCGGCGGTATCGCGGACTTTCTCGGCGGCTTTTCGCTTGGCCTTGTCCCAGCTGTCCGAGCCCAGCTTGTGCAGCGGTGCGAGCTCGTCGCTGGCGCCGGCGTAGCGGGAGATCAACTGCAGGTTGTCGACCGGCACGTAGAGCTTGGCGCCGCCGGCGTACTCCAGGGCCAGGAATTCCGCTGCCTGGCCGCCCGCCGTGAGCATCTCCAGCCCCTGGTAGCGACCCACGCCATGATGCTGATGCACCACCGGCGAACCCGGCCGCAATTCGGAGAGATGGCGCACGGCCAGTTCGTTGTCGTCGGTGGCCTTGGCGCGGCGCCGGCTCTGACGCACGACTTCGCCGTAGAGCTCGGTCTCGGTGATCACCGCGAGCTCGGGGACGCCCAGCCACAGGCCTTCGTCCAGCGCGCCTTCGGTGATCGCCAGGGGCTGGCTGCCGTCGAGGAAGTTGCGCCAGTTCTCGACATGCGGAATGTCGCGATGCAGCGGGGCCAGGGCTTCGTCCAGCGCCTCGCGTCGACCCCGGGATTCGGCGACGAACAGGATGCGCAGGCCGCGATGCGAGTCGAGGAAGGTTTCCAGCGTCGCCAACGGGTGCTGGGCCCGGGCGTTGATCGCCACGGCGGGCGGCGGCTGGGTCGCGCTGGGGATGGCGTGAGGCGCCTCCGGGTCCGTCACGAACTCGAGCCGCGGGTGCTGCTTGATCGCGGCGAAGACCTCCGCGGCAGGCACGAACGCTTTCGCCGGCGGCAGCAGGGGGCGAGTTGGGTCGACACCGAGGTTGTCAAAGCGGCCCTCGATCGAACGCCAATGATGCTCGGCGGCGGCGAAGACGTCGGGCAGCAGCGCGACCCGGGTCCGGTCCGCGAGATGCTCGAAGAGGGTGGCCGTCTCCTCGAAGAACAGCGGCAGATACTGTTCGAGCCCCGGCGAGGGAATGCCCTTGATCGCGTCGACGTAGAGCGGGCATTGGCGCGGATCGACGTCGAACAGCGTTTCGAAGCCGTCGCGAAAGCAGGCGATGGCCGAGCGCGACAGCGAGTATTCATGGGCCGGCAGCAGATCGATACGTTCGATCTTGTCCTGGGTGCGCTGGGTGTCGGGATCGAAGCGTCGAAGGGTGTCGATCTCATCGTCGAACAGATCGATCCGCAGCGGGGCATCGACCCCCATGGGAAAGAGGTCGATCAGCGAGCCGCGCATGGCATATTCGCCGGGTTCGTAGACCGTCTCAACCGCCCGGTAGCCGGCGCGGGACAAGCGCTCGCGGAAGCTCTCCCGGTCGAGCCGCTCTCCGGTCGCCAGCGTCAACACGCGGCCCGCCACGTACTCCCTCGGCGGCAGCCGCTGCATCAGGGTGTTGACCGATACCAGCACGATTCCTCGGGTCCCCTCCTGGAGCTCGCGCAGCGTTCTCAGCCGGGCGGAGACGATGTCCTGGTGCGGCGAGAAGCTGTCGTAGGGCAGCGTCTCCCAGTCCGGGAAGGGCATGACCGGAACCGTGGCGTAGAAGCGCAGGTTGCTTTCGAGACGCTGTGCGCTGGCCGTGTCAGGCGTGACGACGAGCAGCGGCGCATCATCGGCGATCCGCGCCAGGGCCAGCGCGGCCGCGCTCCCCTGGGGCAGTTGGCAATAGGTGGTTTCGCGCTTGCCGGTCGGCAGCGGCGGGGTGAGCGGTGTGAAATGCGACATGGGCCTTTCGAGCGACGAATTTGCGTTGAGGGATGATAGCAGGCCGTGGCGCGGCCGGGGACGCCGAGTCGTATTTCTTGTCTCTGGTGATGGGGCTGCCGGCTACGACCTTTGTAGTGAAACTACAACAGTTGCGACCACGCAGTGATTGCGGCGGATTTCGTAGGGTGAGGATAATAATGGGGTTTTTGAGTCGACTCGATACCGTTCAGCGACGCTGGCCGCTTGCCCGAGCGACGAACCCCACCATCCGATGGAGCGACTGGCTCGACGAGCCTGCTCGACCGCCAATTCGACCAGAGAGAGACAAGCCTGTGAGTCAGGATCAGCTCGATACCGTCTTCCAGCAGTGGCAGGACAACGAAGCTCGCGCGGAGGAGATGATTCCACTGCTGGGCAAGCTCTATCGCCAGTACAACGTGATTCCGTCGCTGTTCGGTCGCTCGTTGATCAATCGCTCGGTCACGCGAATTCTCAAGAACCATCGCTACGTCCGCAAGGTCGAGGGCACCGAGCTGTCGGTGGCCGATACGCTGCCGATGGTGCGGGCGATGACCGAGCTCGAGCTGGGGCCCGCACATATCGATATCGGGCGCCTGGGCGTGGCGTTCAAGCATGCCGGCGAGAGCGACGTCGTGGCGTTTCTCAAGCGTGAACTGGCCGATATCGTGGGCTGTCACGACAGCAGCGGCATGGGTGGTGAGCCCCAGGACGTGGTGCTCTACGGTTTCGGGCGCATCGGGCGCATCCTTGCCCGGATCATGATCGAGAAGGCGGGGGGCGGCAATCTGCTGCGCCTGCGCGCCATCGTCGTGCGCGGCAGTGGCGACGATCTCGAGAAGCGTGCCAGCCTGCTGCGCCGCGACTCCGTGCATGGACCTTTCTCCGGGTCGATCGATGTCGACTACGACAACCATGCGCTGATCGCCAACGGCCATTACATCCGTATCATCTACGCCGACTCCCCGGCCGAGATCGACTACACCGCCTACGGCATCGACAACGCCATCGTGGTCGACAATACCGGCAAGTGGCGTGACCGCGAGGGCCTGGCCCAGCATCTGGAATCCCGGGGCGTCTCCAAGGTCCTGCTGACGGCGCCAGGCAAGGGCGACCTCAAGAACATCGTCCATGGCATCAATCACCAGACCATCGGCGACGACGATCGCATCGTCTCGGCGGCTTCCTGCACCACCAATGCCATCGTCCCGGTGCTGAAGGCGATCGACGACGAGTACGGCATCGTCCACGGCCACGTCGAGACCGTCCACTCCTACACCAACGACCAGAACCTGATCGACAACTACCACAAGGGGGATCGCCGGGGGCGCAGTGCGCCGCTCAACATGGTGCTGACGGAGACAGGCGCGGCCAAGGCGGTGGCCAAGGCGCTGCCGGCGCTCTCGGGCAAGTTGACCGGCAACGCGATCCGGGTGCCGACGCCCAATGTCTCGATGGCGATTCTGAACCTCTCCCTCGGCAAGGCAACCGACCGCGAGGCGCTCAACGAGTATCTGCGCCAGATGGCGCTGCACTCGCCGATGCACAAGCAGATCGACTACGTCGCCTCGCCGGAGGTGGTGTCATCGGACTTCGTCGGCAACCGTCACGCCGGCGTGGTGGATGCCAAGGCGACCATCGCCGATGACAAGCAGGCCGTGCTCTATGTCTGGTACGACAACGAGTTCGGATACAGCTGTCAGGTGGTGCGAATTCTTCAGTACATGTCGCGGGTCTGTCACCGTTACCTGCCTGCCACGTCCTGATTCGCTGATTCGACTTTGGTCTAAGAATCTGGCTTGCGCTTTCGAAAGTCCCGGTCCTGCCGGGACTTTTTCGTGGTGCGATGGCCGGGTTGGCATGCCAGCGAGTAGTCTTCCGAGGCCCGCATCATTATACTGGTGCCCGTTTTTTAGGTGCGGTCCCTATGGCAACGGTCCGCGGAAGCCACTTGAATTTCTGGTAAGCAAAGCATCGAATTCCGTGACGTCATCTTTCCCGCCTGCGACGCTGCCGGTGGATAATCAAGCTGCCTGACGTCAGTCGGCTCTTTCCTTACGAATATCAGATTCGACAACTGGGCGAGACTATGATCGAAGTCAAACGAGGCCTGGATCTCCCCGTCGCGGGGGCGCCGGAGCAGCGTCTCGACGAGGGGCGCGTCGTGCGTCACGTCGCGCTGCTCGGGTCCGACTATGTCGGCATGAAGCCGACCATGGAGGTCCGTGAAGGCGACCGCGTGAAGCGGGGCCAGGTGTTGTTCACCGACAAGAAAGTGGCGGGGGTGCGCTATACCGCTCCCGGCGCCGGCGAAGTGGTTGCCATCAATCGTGGTGAGAAGCGTCGCCTGTTGTCGGTCGTCATCAAGCTCGACGAAGAAGAAGAGAGCGAAACGTTCACCGCGCATGGCGTGGACGGGTTGGCCTCGCTGACACGCCAGCAGGTGGTCGACCAACTGGTCGACTCCGGCCTGTGGACGGCGCTGCGCACCCGGCCGTTTTCCCGGGTCCCGGCGCTCGATGCGGTGCCGGCGGACATCTTCGTGACGGCCATCGACACGCATCCGCTGGCGGCAGATCCCAAGCTGATCATCGACGCCGACAGCGATGCCTTCCGCCATGGGCTGGCGGTGATCCGGCATCTGACTCCCGGAAAACTGTTCGTGTGCCGCCGTGGCGACACCCCCTTGCCGGGAGATGACCTCGACGGCGTCGACGCCCAGGGCTTCGACGGATTGCATCCCGCCGGGCTGGTGGGTACGCATATCCACTACCTGTCGCCGGTCGGCCTGCAGCGTCAGGTGTGGCATCTCGACTGCCAGGACGTGATCGCCATCGGCAAGCTGTTCGTCGAGGGACAGCTCGACCCGACCCGCGTCGTCGCCATCGGCGGCCCGCGGGCCAAGAATCCCCGCCTGGTTCGGACGCGGTTGGGAGCGAGCAGCGAGGAACTGCTCGAGGGCGAGATCGAGCAGCCGGAGGACACGCGGGTCATCTCGGGATCGATCTTCGGTGGCATGCAGTGCGAGGGAAGCCGTCAGTTCCTGGGGCGCTTCCATCGCCAGTTCTCGCTGCTGGAAGAGGGCAACAAGCGCGCCTTCATGGGCTGGCTGTCCCCCGGTCGCAATCGCCATTCGGTGATGGGGATCTACGTCTCCCAGTTCCTGGGACTGCCCAACTACGCGCCCAATACCTCGACCAACGGCTCCGAACGCGCCATGGTTCCGATCGGTGCCTACGAAAAAGTGATGCCGCTGGACATCATGCCGACCCAGTTGCTGCGCTCGCTGATCGTTGGCGACATCGAATCGGCCATGCAGCTCGGCTGCCTGGAGCTGGATGAGGAAGACCTCTCGCTGTGCACCTATGTGTGCCCTGGCAAGTACGAGTATGGTCCTATCCTGCGCGACAACCTGACCATGATCGAGAAAGAGGCCTGACGATGGGGATTCGCAATACGCTCGACAAGCTGGAGCCTCATTTCGAGAAGGGCGGCAAGTACGAGAAGTTCTACGCCCTCTACGAGGCGGTCGATACGATTTTCTATTCGCCGCCCAGCGTCACCAAGAGCATGACTCACGTGCGTGACGGGATCGACCTGAAGCGCATCATGATCACGGTCTGGGCCTGTACCTTCCCGGCCATGTTCTTCGGCATGTACAACGCCGGCTATCAGGCCAACATGGCGATCGCCGATGGCTTCGGCGCGATCGGTGGCTGGCGCGAGACGTTGACCATGGCGCTGGCGGGTAGCCACGATCCGGCTAGCATCTGGGCGAACTTCGTCCTCGGCGCAACCTACTTCCTTCCCATCTATCTGGTCACGTTCGTGGTGGGCGGTTTCTGGGAAGTGCTGTTCGCGGTCAAGCGTGGCCACGAGGTCAACGAAGGGTTCTTCGTCACCTCCGTGCTGTTCGCGCTGACGCTGCCGGCCACCATCCCGCTGTGGCAGGTGGCACTGGGCATCACCTTCGGCGTGGTGATCGGCAAGGAGATTTTCGGCGGCACCGGCAAGAACTTCCTCAACCCGGCACTGACCGGGCGTGCCTTCCTCTACTTCGCCTATCCGGCCCAGATCTCCGGCGACAGCGTTTGGGTGCCGGCCGACGGCTATACCGGGGCCACGGCGCTCTCCAACGCCGCGCTCAATGGCATGGAGGGCCTGCATCAGCAGTACAGTTGGTGGGACGCCTTCTTCGGCTTCATCCAGGGTTCGGTGGGAGAGACCTCGACACTGGCGATTCTGATCGGCGCGGCGGTGCTGCTGCTGACGCGCATTGCCTCCTGGCGCATCATGGCAGGCGTCATGCTCGGCATGATCCTGACCTCCACGCTGTTCAACTTCGTCGGCTCCGACAGCAATCCGATGTTCGCGATGCCGTGGTACTGGCACCTGGTGCTGGGCGGGTTCGCCTTCGGCATGGTATTCATGGCCACCGACCCGGTGTCGGCATCCATGACCGACCGCGGCAAGCTGATCTTCGGTGCGCTGATCGGGGTGATGACGGTGCTGATCCGCGTGGTCAACCCGGCCTTCCCCGAGGGCATCATGCTGGCGATCCTGTTCGCCAACCTGTTTGCGCCTCTCATCGACCACTATTTCGTGCAGGCCAACATCCGGCGACGCCAGAAGCGGCTCGCGAGCCTGGCGCCGGTGTCCACCGAGAAGGAGGCTGTCTGATGGCGAGCAACAACTCGATCAAGAAGACGCTGATCGTCGCATTTTCACTTTGCGTCATCTGCTCGGTGGTCGTCTCTTCCGCAGCCGTGGTTCTCAAGCCGAAGCAGGTTCAGAACCAGGAGCTGGATCGCAAGAGCAACATCCTCCAGGTGACCCAGCTCTACAAGCCGGGCGACGATGTCGAGGAGAAGTACGCCGAACTGATCACCCCGCGTGTGGTCGATCTCAAGACCGGCGAGTACTCCGACGACCTGGACCCGGCCAGCTACGACCAGTTCGATGCTGCCAGGGATCCGGCGACCTCCCGCACGCTGTCGGGCGAGGACGACATCGCCGGGATCGGCCGTCAGGAGAACTACTCCACGGTCTACCTGGTGGGCGATCCCGACGACCCGGAGCAGATCGTCATGCCGATCCGGGGCCAGGGGCTGTGGGGCCTGATGGAAGGTTTCTTGTCCGTGCGCGGCGACGGCAATACCATCGTGGGGCTATCCTACTACGACCAGTCGGAGACGCCGGGCCTCGGCGGCGAAGTCGACAACCCGCGCTGGAAGGCCCAGTGGGACGGCAAGAAAATCTATGAGGGCGGTGATTTCCAGGACCCTCAGATTCAACTCGTGAAAGGCGGCGCCAGCGGCGAATACGAAGTCGACGCGCTGTCGGGAGCCTCGCTCACCAGCCGGGGCGTCACCAACATGTTGCGGTTCTGGCTGAGTGACGAGGGCTACGCCCCGTACCTCGCCCGATTCCACGACGATTCCCAAGGAGGTGCGTGAAGATGGCTACCGACTCCGTGAAAGACGTCGTCCTGTCACCGGTATTCAAGAACAACCCGATTGCCTTGCAGGTACTTGGGATCTGTTCGGCGCTGGCGGTGACCAACTCCATGAGCGTATCGCTGGTCATGGGTCTGGCGGTGATCGCCGTCACGGCTTTCTCCAGCATGTTCGTGTCGTTGATTCGCAATCACATCCCATCGTCGATCCGCATCATCGTGCAGATGACGATCATCGCGTCGCTGGTCATCGTGGGCGATCAGGTGCTGCGCGCCTACGCCTATGACATGTCCAAGCAGCTGTCGGTGTTCGTCGGGCTGATCATCACCAACTGTATCGTCATGGGGCGGGCCGAAGCCTACGCCATGCAGAACGGACCGGTGATGAGCTTCCTCGACGGCGTCGGCAACGGCCTGGGCTACGCGGTCATCCTGTTGATCGTCGGGTTCGTGCGCGAACTGCTGGGTTCGGGCAGCGTGTTCGGCCTGACGATCCTGCCCACGGTGCAGAATGGCGGCTGGTACGTGCCCAACGGTCTGATGCTGCTGCCACCGTCCGCGTTCTTCGTCATCGGCCTGTTCATTTGGGTGCTGCGCTGGTTCAACCCGGAGCAGATCGAGAAGACGGAATATCGCATCGTTGCCAACAGCAAGGCCAAGATCAAGGAGACCGCCAATGTTTGAGCACTATCTCAGCCTGTTCGTGAAGGCGGTCTTCGTCGAGAACATGGCGCTGGCCTTCTTCCTCGGCATGTGTACTTTCCTGGCCGTGTCCAAGAAGATCTCCTCGGCCATCGGCCTGGGCATCGCCGTGATCGTGGTCCTGACAATCACCGTGCCGGTCAACAATCTGATCCTCAACTACCTGCTCAAGGCGGGAGCGCTGAGCTGGACCGGCCTGGAAGGGGCCGAGAACATCGACCTCAGCTTCCTGGGACTGTTGAGCTACATCGGCGTCATCGCGGCGATCGTCCAGATTCTCGAGATGTTCCTCGACAAGTTCGTGCCGGCGCTCTACAACGCCCTGGGTGTGTTCCTGCCGCTGATCACGGTCAATTGCGCCATCATGGGTGCCTCGCTGTTCATGGTGCAGCGCGACTACACCTTCGGCGAGTCGGTGATCTACGGCGCCGGCGCAGGCGCCGGCTGGGCCCTGGCCATCATGGCGCTGGCGGGTATCCGCGAGAAGCTCAAGTACAGCGATGTACCGGGCAGCCTGCAAGGCCTCGGCATCACCTTCATCACGGCAGGATTGATGTCGCTGGGCTTCATGTCCTTCTCCGGCATCCAGCTCTGACACCAACATGACCGGGTGGCGTCGTGACCGCGGCGCCACCGCAAACAGGGAAATAGGAATCCGACATGGTTGATACATCCATCATCGTGCTCGGCGTCGTCATGTTCACCGTGATCGTGCTGGGATTGGTGGCAATCATTCTGGCGGCGCGTAGCCGGCTGGTGAGCAGCGGCGACGTGGCGATCGAGATCAATGGCGACCCTGACAATACCGTGACCACTCAGGCCGGGGGCAAGCTGCTTCAGACCCTGGCTGCCAACGGTATCTTTCTCTCCTCGGCGTGTGGCGGCGGGGGCTCCTGCGCCCAGTGCAAGTGCCAGGTGAGCGATGGCGGCGGCTCGATCCTGCCGACCGAAGAGTCTCACTTCACGCTGCGCGAGAAGAAGGAAGGCTGGCGTCTCTCCTGTCAGGTGCCGGTCAAGCAGGACATGAAGATCCGCGTTCCCGATGAGGTCTTCGGGGTCAAGAAGTGGGAATGCGAAGTGACCCAGAACCCCAACGTCGCGACCTTCATCAAGGAGCTCAACCTCAAGTTGCCGGAAGGCGAGGAAGTGGCGTTCCGGGCCGGCGGCTACGTGCAGCTGGTGGCGCCGCCCTACGACATCAAGTTCTCCGATTTCGATATCGAGGAGGAGTACCGCGGCGACTGGGAGAAGTTCGGCCTGTTCGACATCTCTCACAAGAGCGACGAGGAGGTGATTCGCGCCTACTCGATGGCGAACTACCCGGAAGAGAAGGGGCTTCTCAAGTTCAACATCCGTATCGCCACGCCGCCCCCCAAGTCGAGCCATCCCCCGGGGCTGATGTCGACCTACGTGTTCGGTCTCAAGCCGGGTGACAAGGTCACCGTGATGGGGCCGTTCGGCGAGTTCTTCGCCAAGGATACCGAGGCCGAGATGGTGTTCATCGGCGGCGGTGCCGGCATGGCGCCGATGCGCAGCCATATCTTCGACCAGCTCAAGCGGCTCAAGTCCAAGCGCAAGATGTCGTTCTGGTACGGTGCGCGCTCCTGGCGGGAGACTTTCTACAACGAAGAGTACGACCAGCTGGCCGAGGAGTTCGATAACTTCGAATGGCACCTGGCGCTCTCCGATCCTCAGCCGGAAGACAACTGGGAAGGGCCCACCGGGTTCATACACAACGTGCTCTACGAGAACTATCTCAAGGATCACCCGGCGCCCGAGGACTGCGAGTACTACATGTGCGGGCCGCCGATGATGAACGCCTCGGTGATCAAGATGCTGACCGATCTTGGGGTGGAGCCGGAGAACATCATGCTGGATGACTTCGGCGGATGATCGGATCGCAACGGCGCCGAGCGACAGGGCCGATCCTTCTGGGGTTGGCCCTGTTGCTATTCGCACTGCTGGCCGGGTGCGAGCGCGAACCCGAGTCCTACCGGCTGGAAGGGCCGATCTTCGGTACCGGGTTCCATGTCACCTTCTACGGCGATTACGACGACGACCAGCTCGCCGAGATCGAGGGTTCGGTCAAGGCGGCGCTGGATCGGGTCGACCAGTTGATGTCGACCTACAAGGCAAACTCCGAGCTCTCGAGGTTCAATCGGGCACCGGTGGGAGAGCCGTTCCAGCTCTCGCCGCAGACAGCGGAAGTCATCCGCGAGGCCATTCGGGTGGGGGACATGTCCGCTGGGGCCTTCGACGTCACGGTCGGCGCGGCGGTGAACCTGTGGGGATTCGGGCCGGACAAGCATCCGGATCGCGTGCCCGATGACGACGCCATTGCCAAGGCTCTGAAAGAGGTCGGCTACCAGGCATTGAAGCTCGATGGCAACACCCTGACCAAGACCAAGCCGGTCTATGTCGATCTGTCGGGCATTGCCAAGGGATACGGCGTCGATGCGGTGGCGCGGGCGCTGGACGATCTGGGCGTGCAGCGCTATCTGGTCGAGGTGGGAGGCGAGATCCGGACGCGAGGCAGCAAGCCCGGCGACGAGCCGTGGCGGATCGCGGTGGAAAAACCGATCTCGAACGAGCGCAGCGTGCAGCGTATCATAGAGTTGGATGATTCGGCCGTGGCGACATCGGGCGACTACCGTAACTATTTCGAAAGCGACGGCAAGCGCTACTCGCACACCATCGATCCGCGCACCGGCCGGCCTATCAAGCATCATCTGGTCTCGGTGACGGTGATCACGTCCGACTGCATGACGGCCGATGCGCTGGCCACGGCGATCGACGTCATGGGACCGGACGCAGGTTATGCCATGGCCGAGCGGGAAAACCTGGCGGTCTATCTCGTTGTCAAAACACCGGATGGCTTTGAAACCCGGGCCTCGACCGCGTTTCAGCGCTATCTGAAAGACTCGGATTAGGAGGGTCAGTCATGACGATCTGGATTCTGGCTTTTGCCATCATGCTGCTGCTGGTCGGCGGCATGGCGATCGGCGTCATTCTCGGGCGCAAGCCTCTCGCGGGCTCCTGCGGCGGCCTCAACACGCTGGGCCTGAAGAACGGATGCGAAATCTGCGGCGGCAACGATGAGGTCTGCGAGGAAGAGAGCCGCAAGAACCTGGCCGGAGCGCGTCGGCGCAGCGACGAGAACCGCGGTGCGGACCTGGGTTACAACGCCGTCAAGCGTTGAGCGACATGCTGGCCGCAGGTGTCGCCACGAGCCAATCGAATCGTAAGCCATCGGGTAAGGAGTAGGCGAAGCACATGGCAGTTCACAATTATGACCTCGTGGTCATCGGCTCGGGGCCCGCGGGAGAGAGTGCAGCAATCAATGCGGCGAAGCATGGCAAGCGTGTCGCCATCGTCGAGCGGCAGTCCTCCGTCGGTGGCAACTGCACCCACTGGGGAACGATCCCCTCCAAGGCGCTACGGCATCAGGTCAAGCAGATCATGCAGTTCAACACCAACCGCATGTTCCGCGATATTGGCGAGCCCCGCTGGTTCTCGTTTCCGAAGGTTCTGGAACGCTCCCGGGTAACGATCGATCAGCAGGTCGAACTCCGCACCAAGTTCTACTCGCGCAACCGCATCGACCTGTTCTTCGGCGTGGCGCGCTTTCGCGACGAGCACACCGTGGTGGTTCGGGACAATCACGAAGGGGCGGAAGAGCTCAGTGCACCGCAGTTCGTGATTGCCACCGGCTCCCGTCCCTATCGCCCGGCGGACGTCAATTTCCGTCATCCGCGGATCTACTGCTCGGACACCATCCTCGGCCTGTCGCATACGCCACGCACGCTGATCATCTACGGTGCCGGCGTGATCGGGTCCGAGTACGCCTCCATCTTCTCCGGCCTGGGCGTCAAGGTCGACCTGATCGACACCCGCGAGCGCCTGCTCTCCTTCCTCGACGACGAGATCAGCGACGCGCTCTCCTACGAGTTGCGCAACTACGGCGTGCTGATTCGCCACAACGAGGAGTACCAGAGTGTCGAGGGCGACGAGGCGGGGGTGGTCGTCAACCTCAAATCGGGGAAACGCCTGCGCGCCGATGCCTTCCTGTGGGCCAACGGTCGCACCGGCAATACCGACGAACTGGGGCTGGAGAACATCGGGCTGGAAGCCAACGGTCGCGGCCAGCTGCAGGTGGACGACCACTATCGCACGGCGATCCCGCACATCTATGCGGTGGGTGACGTGATCGGCTGGCCGAGCCTGGCGAGCGCGGCCTACGACCAGGGTCGCAGTGCCAGCGACGAGTTCCTC
>NZ_CEXLVS010000057.1:0-9453 GCF_982684285.1 Salinicola sp.
CGTCGATGATCGAGATATCGGCTTGGGAGGGTGTGCTGGCAATGGACAACGGCTGGTTGCTGTCGCCGACGATGGATGCACAGCCCGTCAGTCCCAACATGGCCAGTGTCACGATGGTTGCTGCTGATGTCCGGATGTTCAATTGGATCCCTACTATTTGCGTTTTTAGTCATTGCGGGTTGAAGCGCGAGGGATTGTGTTGTTTTGTAATTGATTTGTAAACCGCGTTTTCTGGTTTTCAACTCCCGATTTTTAGACGGTTTTTGTAGGATAATTGCCACGTGTTTCTCCATCGTGCGAGGGCGCCAGCGGTAGAGGCGCTGGTACGTGGCAGACGCAAACCGGTCGCGCTCCACGCTTGCCAGAAAGTCCTGGCAGTTCTGGGCAGCGTCTTGGATGAGGTCGGATCGACACGAGAGGAGATTGGGGAGAGCCATCCGGACTGCTGGCAGGAGACTCAATCGAAGCGATGAGTCGGCTCAGTCCATTTTAGGATTTTATCGCGCAGGACCACGAGGCAGGTTGCCCTGGGGTTTGTAATGGCCTAAATCTTGGCCGTTACGGCTTGCTACATGCGAGGGGCTGCCATGAGATTACTACTTCACCCCGGTCATGCGAAGTGCGGTTCGACCAGCATTCAGCGGGCGATCATTCGTAATAGACCGGGACTGGCCGACAATCAGGTCGTCGTACCCGACCCGCGCCTGCGCCTGCCCGGCGAGGCCGGATTCGACCCCCGTGGCGAGACGCCGCGCGAGTTCTTTCGACAGATCATGGAGAACGGTGGCGATACGACGTCTCTTCGCGCGCGCCTTGAGTCCTGGCGGGAGTCACCGCTGTGGCGAGACGCGACCTTCGTGATCTCGGCGGAGAACCTCATCAATCACTTGATGGGGCCGATCGGGGAGGGCATTCACCGGGTACTCGCCGACTACTTCGACGACGTCGAGGTGATTTATTACATTCGCCGCCAGGACGACTACCTCCTCTCCGCTTGGCAGCAGTGGGGGTTCAAGGAGGGCAAGACGTTCGCGGAATATAGCCAGGAGGCGTTGCGCAGGGCCAATCCCCACTACCTGGCGGTAGGCCAGGCTTTCGGCAGACTCTATGGATCGGCCAGCGTGACGGTGAGACCACTGCAGGCGGAGGCGCTGCGGGGAGGGGAGCTGCTGACGGACTTCTTCGCTCATCTGGTCGAGGACCCGTCGAGGCTCTCTTTCGACCGGGACCGCAGCAATCTCAGCCTGAACCCTTTCTTCTGCGAGATTCTCGCCGGATACCAGGGGCTCTTCCGGGATATCCATGACGACAGACTGAAGCAGCGGCTGGCCAGGACGCTCGGTGTCGGCCATGAACTGTTCCAGCGTGAGAGAGATTTCATGGATCCCGAGATGGCACGGCGCATCATGGCGCATCATCGCGAGGAGAATTTGCATCTTCAGCAGCAGTTCTTCCCGCATGTGCCGTTCGAGACCGTCTTCGGCGATCGCGAGGAAGAGGGACTGGACCCCGGCGAGCGAGTGCAAATGTCCCGGCAACGGGCCGAGCAACTGCAGAAGCACGTGATCCGGGAGCTGCTCGAACTGCTGCAGTCGATGCCGGAGAGCGCGAAGTCGCCGGCCTGAGTGGCCCGGCACCCGATCAACGCAGCTGGCTATCCTTGCTGCCGCGGCGATTGTAGGCGGCGCGATGCGTCTGGTGGCGATCCGCCGCGGCCTGGCAGTCGATGCACAATCGAACGCCGGGCACGGCCTGGCGGCGTGCTTCCGGGATCGGCGCCTCGCACTCCTCTCACGCCGCCAGGCTGGGCCCGGCTCTCTGCAGCCGCTGCCGCGCTTCCTGAATGCCGTCCTCCACGGTGCTGTCGATCTGCTCCTGAACCGCACCGTCCTTTGCCCAGCCACTGGCCATTGGCTTTCTCCTTCGGGAATCTCTCCCGTCGCTATCCCACCCCGTTCAGCATGGTGGCGACCGATCTGTCCCGCAAGTCGTCATTCCGGGGAACCGTCTGCGTGTCGCCGACGGTCAGTCGAAGTCGACGAACTCATGGGGCGCCTGCGTGGCGTGCTGGTGCGGGGTCTCATGCACGCAGATCACCCGGCACTTGGCGACGTGGGTCACCTTGTGGGAGACGCTGCCGATCATCAGGCCCTTGAACTGGCCGACGCCACGGCTCCCCATCACGATCGCGTCCACCCCCAGGCGCTCGGCTTCGGCAACGATCGTGCGTGCCGGCGAGCCCTGCTTGACCAGCGTATCGAATTCGCCGTTGTAGCCGGGAAAAGAGGGAAGGGTATCCAGCGCCACGTCCAGGATGGCGTGGCCCTCGCGGCTCGCGGTCTCCACCGAGGCCGCCTTGATCGCCGCCTCGACGCTCAGCAACTCGCCGCGGTGCAGCTGGGGATAGGGATCGCGGACATTCAGGAGATACAACTTGCCCTGAACCGGCGCCGCCAGTTGGCAAGCGACATTGAGCGCGACAAGGGAGTCTTCGGAACCATCGATGGGGCCCAGCAGGGACTTGAACATGGCAACCTCCCTAGGGTGAAGGGAACCAGCGGAAGCGTTCCCGGTGCCGCGTCGTCTCCGGTCGCATCCGGCCGGCGACGTGCCGCGACTCGTCGAATCGCTCGTCGACATTCAACATAGGCCAGTTCCGGGGCTGGTCATAGTGGATGAATGTCGCACGGCTTGTCGCACCCGCGTCTTGTGGGGGGCGGTGGCGACTTCAGGGATCGGCGCCGACATGACGTTCGGTGGCGACGTCATCCAGCCAGCCGCTGGGGCCGACGCTATCGATGACGCGCAGGTGTCCGCCGCTGTTCTCGGGAGCCAGGTGCGCATCGGTGGCGACCAGTACGGTGCCGGGAGAGAGCAGAGGCAGCACCTTCTGCTTGAAACCCTCCGGTACCACGACCTGATTGACGACATTGGCCGGTACCGGCCGGCCGGCGGCGCTCTCGTAGCCCGGCACGCCGATCGCGATCCAGGTCGGCATGGGCAGCGAGCGGGAGTTCCCCTCGATACTCGCAAGGGCACTCTCCTGCGAGGTCGGAGGATGAAAATGCCCTTCGACGATATAGGCGCGAGTCCCTGTCACGGCATCCGGGCGAGCGAGCTCGACACGGGAGCGGCCGATCTCGACACCGTTGCGGTAGACCACGAGCATGCGGTCGCTGCGACTCAACACCATCGAGATCGGACCCTCGGCCGGGGGATCCATGGCCCAACGCCAGCTATTGCCACCGGCCAGCTGGGGCATGCCGACATCGGCGCCGGTGTGGGCATCGATCGGGCTCAATGGCCCGGGATGGACGAGGGAGACCGGCGCCTGCCCCGCCTGCGCCACGACCACGGTCATCCCCAGGTTCGAGGCCTCGAACAGCAGGCGAGCGAACTCGGTGGGCAGGTGGACGCAACCGTGGGATTCCGGGTAGCCCGGCAGGCCGCCGGCATGCAGTGCCACGCCGTCCCAGGTCAATCGCTGCTGGTAGGGCATCGGGGCGTTGCCGTAGAGATTGGAGCGGTGATCCTTGTCCTTCTGCAGCACGGTGAAGACTCCCGTGGGCGTCTCGTAGCCCTCGCGGCCGGTGCTGACGGTGGTGACGCCGATCAGGATGCCGTTGCGATAGACGTAGGCCCGCTGCTCGGTCAGGCTGACGACGACGGCCATCGGGCCGGCTTGCCTGTCGTCACCGCCCCAGATCCAGGCGCCGGGAGGCAGTCGATCGACCGCTGAATCGACGGGGCTCGACTGTTTCTCGCCCCAGAAAGGCACGGCAAAGCCGGCCGGCGAGACCAGCAGGGCAAGGCTCAACAATAGCGTGAATCCCAGCCGAGGCATTGGAGGTGCTCCCTGACGACTGCCGGTTCCGTTCGCGTCTTCGACGCCCGGCGCCCTCTCAATGTCGCCCCTGCGGGAGAGCCTGGCAAGGTCCGCAAACAGGCGTCCGAGCAAGATCTTTCAGCGCACGCCGAGCCAGCGATGCTCGTGACCGTCCCCCTCGACCCTGGCCAGCGCGCACCGGGCCAGCGCGGAGCGCATCAGCCACTCCCGTTCGGGGTAGTAGGAGAAGACGAATTGGCCATCCTTCAGCACCTCGATCACGCCGTCGGCGACGCTGGGGCGCAGGGCGGGGCAACCCCAGCTGCGACCCAGGCGACCCTGCGCCTCGCCGGCTTCCGGGTTCACGTAGTCGGCGCCGTGGATGACGATCGCGCGGCTCATCGCCGCGTCGTTGAAGCCGGGTTCCAGCCCCTCCATGCGCAGCGAGTGGCCGTTTCTGCCCTCGTAGGTCCGGCCGGTCAGGAACAGGCCCAGGCTCGAGGCGTGGGAGCCTTCCCGATTGGAGAAGTGGTCCGGGATGTCGCCGCCCGACCCCTGACCATGCGCCACCACCTCGCGGTAGAGGAGGGTGTTGCGGGCCAGGTCGAAGACCCACAGACGTGGCGTCAGTGAAGAGCGGCTGTAGTCGATGATCGCCAGGCGCCGTGCGTTCTCTCCCACGCCGTGCTGCTGCGCGCACTGCATGATTCCCAGCCCCAGGGCGACGACATCGGGATTGGCATCGGGGGCCAGTCGATCGAGGGATGCCGCTGTCGGCTGGTATATCACATCGGCGCGCGCCAGCAGGTCGGGAGCGGTCGGTGGCGTTGCCGCCGTCGCGGGGGGAATCGATGCCAGCAGCCCCGGCGAAGCGATCAGGAGGAGAGCCACGAGAGTCTTGAACATTGACGGTGTGGACGAGGTGGCCGGAAAGGCGCCAGCATGCTTGAGAAGTCCCACCGAGACAAGCGCCGTCAAGTGTCGCGACCGCCACTAAAGTCTAGGTGTAATGTCCGGGCCTTATTCGTAAATTGGCGCGCTTGACCAGAGTGCGGACCCTGCGGGTCCGTGTAGTACCTGCCGGATGCCCACAAGGCGTCTTACCAGCACCAGGGGCCCTAGATGATTACATTCATTGGATCGATCCTGCTATTGATAGTGGGCTACTTCACGTATGGGAAATTCGTGGAGCGTGTATTCGTCACCGATCGCAAGCGACGCACGCCTGCGTTCACCATGCGCGACAACATCGACTACGTGCCGATGAACACCACCCGGAATTCGCTGATTCAGCTGCTCAATATCGCCGGTGTCGGTCCCATCTTCGGGCCGATCCTCGGCGCGCTCTACGGTCCGGTGGCGTTCGTGTGGATCGTGATCGGCTGTATCTTCGCGGGCGCGGTACACGACTATCTCACCGGCATGATCTCGATCCGCAATCATGGCGCCCACCTGCCGCAACTGGCGGGCAAGTTCCTGGGCCGGGTGATGAAGCACGTGGTCAACGGCTTCGCCATTCTGCTGCTGCTGTTGGTGGGCACCGTCTTCGTGACCTCGCCGGCGGCGCTGCTGGCCAACATGACGCCGTTGTCGCTCACGCTGATCACGCTGGTGATCTTCGCCTACTATCTGCTGGCGACGCTGCTGCCGATCGACAAGGTCATCGGCCGGATCTACCCCTACTTCGGCGCGCTGCTGCTGTTCAGCGCGCTGGGTATCGGCCTCGGCATGATCTTCACCGGTGCGCCGATTCCCGAACTCTCGTTCCAGAACATGCATCCCCAGGGCGCACCGATCTTCCCGCTGCTGTTCCTGACCATCTCCTGCGGCGCGCTCTCCGGCTTCCATGCGACCCAGACGCCGATCATTTCCCGCACCACCGAAAACGAGGGCAACGGTCGCAAGATCTTCTACGGCATGATGATCACCGAGGGTGTCATCGCGATGATCTGGGCGGCTGCGGCGATGAGCCTGTTCCATGGCGAACACACGCTGTCCGACGTTCTGGCAGCCGGCGGTCCGGCCGCGGTGGTCAGTGAAGTCTCCACCACCATGCTGGGCGCCATTGGCGGTACGCTGGCCATTCTCGGCGTCATCGTGCTGCCGATCACCTCGGGCGACACGGCTTTCCGCAGCGCGCGCATGATCATTGCCGACTACCTGAAGATCGATCAGCGTCCCATCGTCAAGCGCCTGCTGATTGCCGCACCGCTGTTCGTGGTCTCCTACGCGCTGACCCATATGGACTTCACGCTGCTGTGGCGCTACTTCTCCTGGGCCAACCAGACCACGGCCGTCATCGCGCTGTGGGTCGCGACCATGTATCTGGTGCTGGCGCGCAAGCCGCACCTGATCACCTCGATCCCGGCGACGTTCATGACCATGGCGACCTTCACTTATCTCGCCTACGCGCCGATCGGCTTCGGCCTCTCGCTGCAGCTGAGCTACGTCGTCGCCGCCGTCGGCACGCTGATCTGCATCGCCCTGTTCATGAAGCGGGTACGGCGTTTGAGCGGCGGCATCTTTGCCGTCGACGAGCCGGAGGTGCCGGCCCATCTCGATGGAAAGGGGGACGAGGCGCTGGCGACGAGCTGATCGTCGACATCCCGGTTCGATAGCGCCTGCAAGCAAACGGGCCCGTGCCAATGGCACGGGCCCGTTTCTTTTCGCCGTCGCTGCCGTCGCGGCAGCGACGAGCGGGGAAACCGGCTCGATGGCCTCGAGCCGGTGCGCCGATCAGGAAGCCTGGTAGAGCTTGCCCAGTGCCGCGTTCAGCGTCTTGCTGGGGCGCATGGCCTCGCTCACCAGCTCGCCATTGGGGTGGAAGTAGCCCTTGATGTCCACCGGCTTGCCCTGCACCGCGTTGAGCTCGTCGACGATCGTCTTCTCGTTGTCGCCAAGCGTCCTGGCGATCTCTTCGAACAGTGACTTCAGCTCGCCGTCATCGGTCTGGGCGGCCAGCTCTTTGGCCCAGTAGAGCGCCAGATAGAAGTGGCTGCCGCGGTTGTCGAGTTCGCCGACCTTGCGCTTGGGCGACTTGTCGCTGTCGAGGAATTCGCCGTTGGCGCGATCCAGCGTCGCCGACAGGATCCTGGCACGGGCGTTGTCGAAGGTGCTGCCGAGATGCTCGAGCGACGCCGCGAGCGCCAGGAACTCACCCAGTGAGTCCCAGCGCAGGTGGTTCTCCTCCAGGAACTGCTGGACGTGCTTCGGCGCGGAGCCGCCGGCACCGGTCTCGAACAGGCCGCCGCCGTTCATCAGCGGCACGATGGAGAGCATCTTGGCGCTGGTGCCGAGTTCCATGATCGGGAACAGGTCGGTCAGGTAGTCGCGCAGCACGTTACCGGTGACGGAGATGGTGTCTTCGCCCTTGCGGATGCGCTCCAGAGACACCTTCATCGCTTCCACCGGCGCGAGGATACGGATATCCAGGCCGTCGGTGTCGTGATCCTTGAGGTAGGTCTCGACCTTTTCGATCAGCTTGGCGTCGTGGGCGCGGTTGGCGTCGAGCCAGAAGATCGCCGGCGATCCGCTTTCACGGGCGCGATTGACGGCCAGCTTGACCCAGTCCTTGATCGGCGCATCCTTGGTCTGGCACATGCGCCAGATGTCGCCGGCCTCGACGTCATGGCTGAACAGCGTCTGGCCGTTCTCGTCGGTGACGACGACGGTGCCGTCGGCCGGGATGTGGAAGGTCTTGTCGTGTGAGCCGTACTCTTCGGCTTTCTGCGCCATCAGGCCGACGTTGGGCACGCTGCCCATGGTGGTCGGATCGAAGGCGCCGTTCTTCTTGCAGTCCTCGATCACGGTCTGGTAGATGGTCGCGTAGCAGCGGTCCGGAATCACCGCCTTGGCGTCGTGCAGGGCGTCGTCGGTGCCCCACATCTTGCCGGAATCGCGGATCATCGCCGGCATGGAGGCGTCGATGATCACGTCACTCGGCACGTGCAGGTTGGTGATGCCCTTGTGGGAGTTGACCATCGCCAGCGACGGCCGCTCCTTGTAGAGCGCCTCGATGTCGCTCTTGATCGCGTCCTGCTGCTCGCTCGGCAGTTTCTCGATCGCGCTGTAGAGATCCCCGATGCCGCTGCTGGAGTTGAAGCCGGCCAGTTTCAGCGCCTCGGCGTGCTTCTCCAGCGCCTCCTTGTAGAACTCCTCGACCACGATGCCGAACATGATCGGGTCGGAGACCTTCATCATGGTCGCTTTCAGGTGCAGCGAGAACAGCACGCCGCGCTTCCTGGCATCCTTGATCTCGCTGTCGATGAAGTTGCGCAGGCGACGGCTGCTCATGCTCGCGGCGTCGACGACTTCGCTCTCCTTGACGGCGAGGCCCTCCTTCAGCGTGATGTGGGTACCGTCTTTCTGCTGCAGTTCGATCTTGAGCTTGCCGGCCTTGGCGATCACCGCGGACTGCTCGCTGCCGTAGAAGTCGCCTTCGCTCATGTGGGCGACGTGAGACTGCGAATCGCTGCTCCACTCGCCCATGCGGTGCGGATACTTGCGGGCATAGTTCTTGACCGACTTGGGCGCGCGGCGATCGGAGTTGCCCTCGCGCAGCACCGGGTTGACCGCGCTGCCCTTGGCCTTGTCGTAAGCCGCCTTGATCGCTTTCTCGTCGTCGTTCTTGGGCTCTTCCGGGTAATCCGGCAGGGGGTAGCCCTGGCTCTGCAGCTCCTTGATCGTTGCCTTGAGCTGGGGGCCCGACGCGCTGATGTTGGGCAGCTTGATGATGTTGGCTTCGGGGGTGGTCGCCAGTTGGCCGAGTTCGGCCAGATCGTCGCTGACGCGCTGCTCTTCGCTCAGCAGGTCGGGGAACTGGGCCAGGACGCGCGCGGCCAGAGAGATGTCGCGGGTTTCGACCGTGATGCCAGCGGTGCCGGTAAAGGCTTCGATGATCGGCAGCAGAGAGTAGGTGGCAAGGGCCGGGGCTTCGTCGGTCAGGGTGTAGATGATCTTCGGCGTATTGGACATGTCTGTTCGTTAACCTCTCTTTGGCAATGACACGAAGTGTCGAGTGCGTGCGGAAACTCGAGTGCGCGTCCCGCCCCTCCGTTTCGGCTCGATACGTCAGCGTTCGACGCCATCCTCTGTCGATCGCCCGACGCTTGTTCGAACCAGGAGGCGAGACATCCTCCCGGGTGTCGGTTGCTGGCACCGTGGCTGGCCAACACTCGGGGCTGAAATCGATCGCGGCGGCGGCGCGTGAAAGTTGTCGACAACCTGCAGTCGCGACCGAGTATACCAGCGGCAGTGGGCCAGCGCATTCACGTGACCCGACAGCGGGCCGACGATCACGGCCGTTCGAGTGCCACGATCTCCACCCAGTTCGTCTTGTGGCCGGTGGCGACGTCGCTGAGATGGGTCAGGCTGCCGCTGGCCGATTCGATTCGATAGAGCGACAGGTGATCGCTCAGTTCGCCGGCGGCTACCAGGTAGCGCCCGGTGGGATCGATCCCGAAGCCGCGGGGCTGCTGCACCGTCGGCTGATTGCCGACGAAGTGCAGCTCGCCGGTTTCCGGGTTGGCCCGCAGCGTGCTGAGAGTGCTGCTGGTGCGCTCGGAGAGGTAGAGGTAGCGGCCGTCCGGCGTGATCAGGCCGTCGTAGGGCTGCACACCGACGTCGGC
>NZ_CEXLVS010000057.1:9463-18940 GCF_982684285.1 Salinicola sp.
GGATGTGCAGGGCGGCGGCCCAGATGCGCGGCGCATCGTCCCCGGCGGGAATCTCTTCACGGGGCATGCCCGGCGCGAGGCCGTGGCTCTCGGGCAACCCCTGGCAGATGCCGACCCGGCTCAGCGTGCCGCTGTCGGCGTCCAGCGCGAAGGTCGTGACCGTGGCATCGAACTCTCCCAGTACGTAGACGAATCGTCCGCTGGGCGAAAACACGAAGTGGCGTGGGCCGGAACCGGCAGCCGTCTCGGCGACGGCCGGCTCGTTGGGGGCGAGCGCGCCGTCGGCGAAGTAGAACTGGGCCAACTGGTCGTCGCCCAGGTTGGTGGCAATGACGTGGTGATTGTCCGGCGTCGCCTGGATGGCATGCGCGCGGCTGCCGGTGCCCAGCGTCTGGGTGGCATCACCGGCGACGCCGTTGTCGTCGATGGGGCTGACGCTGACCAGGTTGCCGCCGTAGGATGCGGCCAGCAGGTAGCGGCCGGTACGGTCGGTGGCGATGTAGGCCATGCTGCCGTAGAGCGCGCCACTACCCAGCGCCGTCAGCTCCCCGGTGCTGGCTTCGATGCGATAGCTCAGGACCCGCAGCGGATCGCTGCGGATCGCGGCGTAGAGATACCTTCGATCGGGACTGACGGCCAGCGGCATCACATTCTCTGCCGCCTCGATGGTGGCCAGGGGGACCAGCGCCTCGTGCTGGCGATCCAGACGATAACTGCCAATGGTTCCATCGCCGGCGTTGGCGACGTAGACGACGGTATCGAGCGCGGGTTCGGCTGGAGACATGGGGCGTTCCTGAGCGGTTGACAGTGTTCGTGCAAAAGCCTCGTCGTCCCGAAGCGTGTCGACCGTTGGCGCGGTGACGACGAATGGCAGAGGGATGAAGCTCCGTTGTAGCATCGGCCGGCCATTGGCGTCGATTGCCGATAGGTCGAGCCGATGCCCTCAGCGCCTGCCATCCAGCCGGCTCTGCAGCAGCTTGAGAATGGCGCGCTCGTCGGGGCCGGTCAGCTCGTCGTCTTTCGCCAGTTCGGTCTCGACCAGCTTGCGGAAATGTTCCAGCGTCCGGCCATCGAGATAGCTCTCGACGACACGCGGGTCGATATAGCTCGCCTTGGCGATGCTCGGCGTATTGCCCAGCGTCTTGGCGACCCGCTCGACGGCCTGGCGCACGTTGCCCTGGCTTGTCCTGTCGTTGTCGCCGGGCCCCAGCTCCTCCAGCGCCAGCGCGGCGATCGAGGTTCCGGCCCAGGTCCGAAAATCCTTGGCGCTGAAGCGCTCGCCCATCACCTCGTGGATATAGTCGTTGAGGTCGTGGCTATCGACCTTGACCTTGTGGCCGTCGTCATCGAAATACTTGAAGATCTCGTAGCCGGGAATGTCGTCGAGCTCGCCGACGATCTGCGCCAGGCGTTCATCCTCGACCACCCGATGCTGGTCCTGCCCGCTCTTGCCCCGGTAATCGAAGATCAACTCGTCGCCGTCGATGGTCAGGTGTTTCGAACGCATGGTCGTCAGGCCATAGGAGTCGTTCTCCTCGCGGTAGCGCTCGCTGCCGGGCCGGAAGTAGGCGCTATCGATCAGTCTGACCATGCAGGCGAGGACCTTTTCCCGTGGCATGCCGTCGAGTAGCAGGTGCTGGCCGGTCACCCGTCGCATCGGCGTCAGGCGCTGGGCGAACTCGACGATTCGGTCGAATTTCAGTATCTCGCGCTTCTGGCGCCACTTGGCGTTGTAGACGTACTGCTTGCGGCCGGCGCTGTCGCGGCCCGTGGCGTGGATATGGTGGCGCTTGTCGAGCACGACCTCGACCTCCTGCCAGGCCGGCGGAATGGCCAGCGATGCGATCCAGTCGCGCCATGCCTCGTCCTTGAGTGTCTTGCCGTCGTCCAGGCGGTAGGTGAATCCCTTGCCGCAACGGTGGCGGGTGACTCGCTTCGGGGTTTTGGCAGTCATGGCAAACTCCTTTTGCCGAAACCGATCATCGGTGTTGTCCGCCGTCATTGGCGTGACAGATTCGAGATCAGGATAGCCCAGCGCCGCTAAAACACTCGATGCACGACGGTTTGACCTAGACTGGGCGAATTCTGGTCCAGGAACGGGAGTGGCGAGATGGTAGGACGTTTTCGATGGGTGTGGCGCCGGCTACACCGATCCTTGTGGTATCGCGCCACGCTCTTTTCGTTGGGCGGGTTGCTCACGGCACTCGTCGCCTGGCTGGCGTCGCCCTGGTTGGACATCCCATCGGTCGTCAGCATCGGCTCACGGTCGGTGGACAGCATCCTCAATATCATCGCCTCCAGCATGCTGGCGGTTACCACTTTCTCGTTGAGCGTGATGGTAACGGCGTATGGCTCGGCGACCAGCAACGTCAGCCCGCGGGCGACACTGCTGCTGATCGAGGACCGCATCACGCAGAACACCCTGGCGACGTTCATCGGCGCGTTTCTCTTCAGCCTGGTCGGCATCATCGCCCTGGCTGCCGATGTCTACGACGCAGACGGCCGCACGCTGCTGTTCGCCGCGACGATCGTGGTCATCGTGCTGGTGGTCTATCAACTGATCAAATGGGCCGGTTATCTGACCCGGCTGGGCCGGGTGCGGGACACCATCGCCAAGGTCGAGCGCGCGGCGAGCGATGCCTTCCAGTCTCGCATCGAGAACCCGTACCTCGGCGGCCAGGCAATGCCGGCGCAACGCCCGCCGGGACAGCATCCCGTTCGTGCCGACGAGGTTGGCTACGTTCAACACATCGACATGCCGCTGCTCGATTCGTTGGCGACCAACGAGCGAGAAGCGATCTACGTGCAGGTGCTGCCGGGCAAGTTCGTCGATAGCAGCGTCGTACTGGCGACAAGCGGCGAGACCAGCGACGAGCGGATCAGGAAGATTCGCACCGCTTTCACCATTGGCCCGTCGCGGCGCTTCGAGCAGGACCCGCGCTTCGGCATCATCGTGCTGGCCGAAGTTGCCTCCAAGGCGCTCTCGCCGGGTATCAACGATCCGGGCACCGCCATCGACGTGATTGGCTGTGGCGTTCGCGTGCTGACGCCGTGGGCAAGGCATGCGGCCGACGGTATCGATGAAGCCGAACAGCCCGCCTCTCATGTCTTCGTCGAGCCACTCTCGACGGCCGATGTGTTCGAGGATTTCTTCACGCCGATTGCACGGGACGGTGCCGCCACGGTAGAGATCGGGATCCGGCTGCAGAAGGCGTTGAGCGCGCTGGCGCCGATCGGTGACGAGCGCCTCGGGCGTCTCGTCACCGACCACCGCGAACTTCTGCTCAAGCGCTTCGACCAGGGGCTGACGCTGGACGACGATCGCCAGCGGGTCAGACGCGCGGCGAACGACTGACCCGCGGGGCGGTTCAGTTCAGGCCGAGCAGACCGCGAAGCGTCGACAGGTCCTCGGCGAGCACGGTCACCGGGCCGGTCAGGGCTCGGCGGTCGGCAGCGCTGACCCGGTCGTAGGATTCGAAGCCCGCACTGGGGTCGTCGGCCTCCAGGCGGTAGTCGGCCAGGGTCTCTTCCACGTCGTCGAAGTTGTCCTGGACGCGCTCGACGAACCCGACGTCCTCCTGCGCGGCCAACGGCTTGAACAGCTCGAAGATTTCCCGGGCGCCGTCAACATTGGCCTGGAAATCCCACAGGTCGGTGCGGCTGTAGCGATCCTCCTCGCCGGAGACCTTGGTCGCCGCGACCTCTTCCATCAGGGCGGCGGCCCCGCCGACGACCGTCTCGGGCGGGAAGGTCAGGCCCTGGACGCGAGCGTCGAGGTCGTCGACGTCGTCCATCAGGCCCTGGGCGTACTTGTCCATGCCCTCGGTGCTGTGGTCATGGAACAGGGCGTACTCGAGGCGGTGGAAGCCGGTGAAGTCGGGGTCCTCGATGCCTTTCTCGTAGTCGTCCTCCCGCGCGTCGATGCTGGCGTCGAGGTCGGCGAACAGCTCGGCAATGGGCTCGATGCGCTCGTAGTAGACCCGGGTCGGGGCGTAGAGCGCCTGCGCCTTCTCGACGTCACCGGCCTGGACGGCGGCGGTGAAGTCCCGGGTGTGGCTGACCAGTTGCTCGAGGTTGTCGAGTACGTAGAGCTTGTAGTCGGCGACCGGGCCGACCAGCGCTTCCGGCGCCACCGCCGCCTGGGCGGCTGGAGTCGTGACAAGGGCGGTGAGAGGCGCGAGCGGTAGTAGCGCGAAGGCGCCGGTAGCGATCCACTGTCGGGTTGTCTTCATTGTCTGTCTCCGTTGAATGATCCGAGTGCCAGTCGGCGGTCATGAATCATCGGCTCGTCGTCGCGAGCGCGGTTGTCTTCGATAACGACTCTGGGTGCCCGAGTGTTGATGCCCGAATCTCGCTTCCTTGGCCGAGCGGGCTCAGGCAGAGGCGGCCAACAGGCCGCTGCCCAGGAAATCGCTGTCGTCCCGTGCCCCGGGCAGCACGAAGAAGTAGCCGCCGCCCACCGGCTTGATGTACTCCTCCAGCGGCTCGCCGTCGAGGCGGCGCTGAACGGTGATGAATCCCGCCACCAGGTCCGCCTGGAAGCAGAGGAACAGCAGCCCCATGTCGAGCTGGCCGTTGGCCTCGACGCCGTTGGAGTAGTTGAACGGTCGCCGCAGGATGCGATTCTTCTCGGTGGCGGGCGTGCGCGGATTGGCCAGCCGGATATGGGCGTCGAGCGGGGTGATCTTGCCCTCCGGGTCCCGTGAGTAATCGGGGACGTCCTGCTCCCTGCCTTCCGCGGCGTTGTCGGAAAGCGGTGCGCCGCTCATCTTGCGACGGCCGAAGATCATCTCCTGCTCATGCAGCGGCGTGCGATCCCACCGCTCGACGAAGTTGCGGATGATACGCGCCGCGAGATAGCTGCCGCCGCGAGCCCAGGCCGGTTCGTCGTGATCCCGGCCGACCCACACCAGCTCGTCCATCAGCGCCTCGTCGTCTCCACTCGGATTGGCGGAACCGTCGCGGAAGCCGAGGAAGTTACGCGCACTGCCGTCGATATCGCCCGGCGCGGGCGGCAGCGGCGGCACGGTGCCTTCCTGCTTCCAGCGCACCATCAGCAGCCCCGGCGTGTTCTTGATGATGTCGCGCAGCGCGTGGTAGCCGGTGTCCAGGGTGTTGGCGCAGATCTGGAGCGCCAGGTCGCCATGGCAGCGTGCGGCGTCCAGCGCGTCGTTGGGAAAGCCCTCCATGCGCTGCAGGCGTTGCGGCCGGGCGCTCGCCAGACCGTAGCGCCGGTCGAACAGGGAGGCGCCCACCGCCAGGGTCATGGTCAGGCCGTCAGGGGCGATCACGGGACCCAGGATGCCGGAGTCCGGTGGCGGAAACAGCGGGTCGCGTTCGGGAATCCTGCCGCCCTGGGTCAGAAAGGCCATCCGCTCGGTCAGTATCTTCAGCAACCTTTCCAGGTCGTCCCGGTCCCGTGCCAGGACGTCGAACGCGACCAGCATGCCGGTGGCCGGGCGGGGAGTGACGACGCCCTGCTGATGCTCGCCGTGAAAGGGGTAGCGCAGCTGCGAGTCCTGCGCCTGCGGCGCGCTGGTCACGTCCTGGCCATGTCCGCTGGCGGCCAGGGCCGGGCAGGTGCCACCGAGCCCGATCCCGCCGAGTCCCAGGCCAAGGCCGGTCAAGCCGGCGCCCTTGAGGAAGCGACGGCGTTCACGATGGGCGGGCACGGGCGTGTCCGCCTGGGGAGGTGCTGTCTGGGAAAGGTCTGTCCGGCGATGAAAGGGACAGCCTGAATGACGATCGAACTGACTCATGGGCGATGACCGATGTCGATTAACCTTCCAGGGTGAGGGTTTGATTGATGCCGGCGAGGGAGTCGGCCAGGGTGCCGGTCGCCTGCAGCAGGGCCCCGGCGGCAACGCCGGATGGCGTCGACGAATCGATGGCCGTCGGAAGATCCCGCTGTAGCGCCTTCAGGTTGGCCTGCAGGGTCTGGTGGGCGGCGGGAGATCGATGCTCCAGCAGTGGCGACAGCAGCGAGACGATCTTGTCGGCTCCCTCCGTCAGGGCGACAAGATCGGCGAGATCCCGGCCCGCGATGGCGCTCCCTTCGCGGTGATGATCGAGCCACGCTTCCAGCACGCGGGAGGTGCCGGCGGCCAGCTGGGCCGGCGGGATCGAGGCGTGCTTCAGCCGCTCGGCGAGGGTGTCCACATCGGCCACCAGCTGCGCGGCCACGGGATTCAGGCCAGCGGTTCCCTGATGCCCGAACAGCCCGGCGGCGAGCCGGTGGAAGCCGACGAAGGCGGGGTCCGCTTCGCGCTGTTCGAAGTCGTCGGCGCGGGCGTTCAGGCGCTGATCGATATCGCTGTAGAGCCCGATGGGCATGGCGAGATGCAAGTCGATGCGACGCGCTTCCCGATAGGCCCGGCGGGCGGCATCGAGATCGTCGGCGGCGACGGCGTCGCGCAGCTCGACGACACTGGTGCGGAGCTTGCGCAACTGCAGCGTGGTATAGACTCGGTACTCGGCCAGCGGCCCGACGAAGGCGGTCGCCGGAAGGGCGGAAGCCGGAGCGCTCGAATCGCCGGCGACGACATGCAGGGTGCCGCGTGGATTGCTGAGCAGGCCGCAGGTCATCGCGTAATCACCCGCCTTCAGCGTCGCGGTCAGCGGCTGGCGCAGGCCGGGCGCGATGTTCTCTCGCTCCGCGAGCACCATCACGCCGTCGATGATCTCCCATTCGATGGCCCGATCCGACCGGTTCACCACGGTGAACGTGCGCTGTCCGGCAGGCACTTCCAGGCGGTTGGGCTCGCAACCGCTGGCGGTCACCTCGACGACCTGGCCGTCGTCGCCGACCGGATTGACGGCCCGCAGCGAGAGCGTGAAAACGCCCAGGGCGACCAGCATCAGCAGAAACGACAATGCCATCCCCAGGCGCAGGGTGCGGGGGGAGGGCGGCGCGATGGAAGCGGCCTGTGACATGGCTCAGGCTCTCCCGTGCCGGGGCTGGGTCGCCGCTGCTGCCCGGGTCGATGACGGACGAAGCCACAGCAGCCACGACGCGACCGCCAGATAGCCGACATAAGCCACGACCTCACTCACCGTGGGGGCCGGCTGGTAGCCGAAGATGCCTGAAAACAGCGACCCCAGCGGCGTGTCCAGCGGCAGACGGTCGCTCAGGTCGAAAACCACCTCCTGGGCGTGATTCCAGAGGCCTGCTTCATGCAGCGCGCGTACCGAGCCGGCGAACAGGCCGGCCGCCACCAGCAGGATGAACAGGCCGGTGAGGCGGAAGAAATGCGCCAGCGGCAGCCTCAAACTGCCACGATAGAGGGCCAGGCCGGCGACGGCAGCGACGATCAGGCCCAGCAGCGCACCCAGCGGCGCCTCCGAGCTGCTGCTCTGCTGGAACACCGCCAGCAGAAAGAAGATCGATTCCAGTCCCTCGCGCGCCACGGCGAGGAAGACCATGGCGATCAGGGCGTAGGTGTGACGGCGTCCGCTATGGAACGTCTCGTCGAGCGCCCGGGTGAGGTCCCGCCGCATGCCGCTGGCGGCGCGGCGCATCCACATCACCATCCAGGTCAGCACGCCGACGGCGAGAAAGCCGACCAGGGCCTCGAACAGCTCCTGTTGACGCTGGGGGAATTCGGCGCTGGCGAACTGCAACCCCGCGCCAACGAACAGGGCGAGGGCGACCGCCAGGAAGATGCCGATCCATACCGCGGGCATCCAGGCGCCGCGGCCGGTCTGACGGAGATAGCTGGCGATGATGCCGACGACCAGGGCCGCTTCCAGCCCCTCTCTCAGCATGATCAGAAAGGGTACCAACATGGCAGACATCCAACGGTGGGTCGCGGTGAACGACGACGGGGCGACAAGGGTACGGTAACGCTGTGAATGATACTCGTTATCACCTTTGCCCGGTAACACTTTTTCACGTTCTGCTCGAATCGCGACACCGCTGGAGCGTGGGGATGACAGTCTGTTCTAAAAACGACGTCGAGGTGCCTAATGACGATGACGATGTCGCGCAGAGATAAAAACGCATGCGTCGCATGGTCACAGGGATTACAGTCGAAACAGACCGGTCGAGACGCTGAAAAGTCACGTGACGGTCGCACTCGAGCGCCGTTCGGCGCCGATGAAGTCGCAGTGGACCGAGAGCGATAGACGCCAGGGAACCGCAATAACAATAACCGCCGAACCATCCTTGGAGGAGACATGAAATGGCAATCACCCCCGCTCGTGGTAGCGCCCCCACCCCCGCCGGCGCCGTGCCCGAACCGCAAACGCTTGGCTTCCTGCTGCTGGAAGATTTCACCCTGATCTCTTTGGCATCGGCTATCGAGCCGTTGCGGATGGCCAATCAACTTGCCGGACGCGAGCTCTACCGCTGGTACGTGATGACCATGGATGGCGCCCCCGTTCGGGCGAGTGACGGCATGCAGGTGACACCGGATGCCAGTGCCCATTCGCCGCTGCGGCTGGACTGGCTGGTGGTATGCGGAGGTGTCGCTCCCCAGCGCTCCGTCACCCCGGCCCTGCTGACCTGGCTGCAGAGCCGTCAGCGCCAGCTGCGGCGGGTGGGGTCGGTCTGTACCGGCAGCTGGGCACTGGCCCAGGCGGGGCTGCTGAACGGTTACGACGCCAGCATTCACTGGGAGTGCCTGGCCGCGATCCAGGAGGCCTATCCGCGCACCGCGTGGAGCACCCGGCTATTCTCGATCGATCGCGACCGCTTCACGGCCTCCGGCGGTACGGCACCGCTGGACATGATGCTCAACCTGATCGGGCGCGACCACGGGCGCGAGCTGTCGGCGGCCATCTCCGAGATGTTCATCTACGAGCGGGTTCGCGGCGAGGAGGACCAGCAGCGGGTGCCGCTCAAGCATGTGCTGGGCACCACGCAGCCGAAACTTCTCGAGATCGTGGCGTTGATGGAAGCCAACATCGAGGAGCCGATCGAGCTCGACGAGCTGGCCAGCTACGTGGATGTCTCCCGGCGCCAGCTCGAACGCCTGTTCCAGCGTCACCTGCACTGCTCCCCGTCGCGCTACTATCTCAAGTTGCGGCTGACGCGAGCGAGGCAGCTGCTCAAGCAGACGCCGTTGCCGATCATCGAGATCGCCTCCGCCTGCGGTTTCGTCTCCACTCCCCACTTCTCGAAGTGTTACCGCGAGTATTTCGGCACGCCGCCGCGCGAGGATCGTGGCGAAACGCTGAAGATTCGTCGGCTGGAGCCTGCGGTGGCCCCATTGGCGGACAACGATCCGCTGATGCAATTCAGCAGTGCAACGGTGGCCTTGAGCCACGCCCGCGGGGAGCCGACCTACGCCAGTATCGCGCTGGGCTGAGGGGACGGTTCTCACATCCGGATCGGGCGGCCCTCGTGCCGCCCGTTGTCGTTGCCCGGCCAGCTGTCATTGCGACGCCTGGCCTATCCCACGGGCAGAGACTAGGGTTTGTATGAAAAGTCGGCGAGCGAAGGCAAGACAAGGCAAAAATCGGCGAAAGAGGACCGGG
>NZ_CEXLVS010000058.1:0-3279 GCF_982684285.1 Salinicola sp.
GCGCGAACCAGTGCCGATCCGATCGCCTTCATTACAGCACCAGGTCCACGGTGGCTGACGCTGAAAGCGGGTGCCGGGCTGGCACAAATCGCCCTTTTTGGATCCAGGAACAGCACAGGCTGCGGCGACGGATTCACATCATCTCGGGCTGTCGGATGCGACTGCCATCGGAAAAGCGCGACAGATGGAAAGGGGCCGGGTCCACCGCCGGCGTGGCACCGGTGGCGATGTCCGCCGCCAGTTGCCCGGACGCGGGACCGATGCCGAAGCCGTGGCCGCTGCAGCCGGACGCGACCGTGAAGCCCGGGATCGCTTCGATCGGCGAGATCACCGGCACCAGATCCGGTGTCGTATCGATCATGCCGGCCCAGGCACGTGCCAGATGCACCCCCTTCAGCGCCGGATACTCGGCGTGCAGCCCGGCCAGCGTCGCCCGGGCCAGCGCCATGTCCGGCATGGGGTCGAGAATGCGCTGCCGTTCGAACGGCGAGACTTGGTCGAACTCCCAGCGTCCGGCCGCTTCCGGGCCGCTGAAGAAAGAGCGCCCCAGCCTGATCTGGAGCTTCTTGGCCAGCTTGCTGCGATAGGCGCTGTAGAATCGGGTGGCGTAACGCAGCCCCTGGGGGCTGTTCTCGCCCCGGCCCAGCCCGGGCATGGCCAACGTATAGCTGCCATCGAGCCGCCGCCGCAGTGCGATTTTCGGTGTGGTCAGGCAGCCGGGAGTCACTTCGGGCGCCGCCGTGGTTTGAATGGCGGTGCCCATGATGTTGGCCGAGGGCAGGTCCACCCCGTGACGCCGGCAAAACCGCGAGCTCCAGGCGCCCCCGGCGCAGATCACGCTCGAGGTGCGGATCAACCCGCGCTCGGTCCATACCCCGCTGACACGGCCCGCGGTGAGATCCAGTCCGCGCACCGCACAGTTCTGATGCACAGACGCGCCGTGCGCCTGGGCTCCGTGCGCGATCGCCGGACACGCCATGGCCGGCTCGGCACGACCATCGGTGGGCGACCAGACCCCGCCCAGCCAGCGCGAGGTGGTACCGGGCGAGCGCTCATGCGCCTCCCCAGCGCTCAGCATGTGACAGACGAAGCCCTGTTCGCGGGCCTGGCGCCCCCAGGTTTCCCACTTATCCAGGCTCTCCTGGCTGTCGGTGGTATAGACGATGCCGCTGCGCCGAAAACCGACGTCACGCCCGACCTCCTTCGACAGGGCCTCCCAGCGGCTCAGGCTGTGCATCGCCAGCGGCAGCTCATACAGGGCGCGGTTCTGTTGACGCACCCAGCCCCAGTTGCGACTCGACTGCTCGCAACCGATCAGCCCCTTCTCCAGCAGCGCCACCGAGATACCCCGGCGGGCCAGCTCATAAGCGGCACAAGTACCCAGGATGCCGCCGCCGATCACCACCACATCCACCTGCTCGGGAAAGTCGGGACTGTCAAAAACGGGATCCACATTGACGAACATGATCGAGAGCCTCTTGTCGGTTTGGACGACGCCAGCCAGGCCGGCGACGTATTGGATGGGGGATGCGGAACCTCACGGGGTCAGGTCGATCAGCACGCTCTTGTGGTGCAGATTGGCCTCATAGGCCGCCCGGCCCAGGTCGCGGCCGATCCCGGAACGCTTGTAGCCACCCGTAGGCAGGATGTAGTCGCGGCTGCGTCCATAGCGGTTGACCCACACGGTGCCCGCCGACAGCCGCCGGACCGCCCGCAGCGCCCGCCCCAGGTCGGCGGTGTGCACCCCCGCCGCGAGCCCGTAGATCTCGTGTTCGGCCAGGCCCAGCGCCTCCTCTTCGTCGTCGAAAGCCTGGATCGTCAGCACGGGGCCGAAGATCTCCTCACGCACGGCCGGATTGTCGGAAGCCCCCACCTGCAGGATCGTCGGTCGATAGAAGCAGCCCCCGCTCTCGGTGTCGAAGCGGGTTCCGCCGGTGAGGAGCTCGGCCCCGGCCTCGCGGGCGCGGGAGACGATCGTCTCCACGCGTCTGGCCTGGGCGTCGGAAATGAGCGGCGAAAATCGCGTACCCGCATGCCAGGTCAAGCCAGGCTCCAGCGTGGCGAAGCGTTGCCGCAGGCGCTCGACCAGCGGTTCCAGCAGCGGCCGCTCGACCAGCAGTCGCGAGCCGGCGACGCAGACCTGGCCGGCGTTGCCGGTGATGGCGGCGGCCAGGGTCTGCGCGGTGCGCTCGAGATCGGGCACGTCGGCAAAAACCAGTTGCGGACTCTTGCCGCCCAGCTCCAGCGTGACCGGTTTCGGTCCGGTCTCGGCACAGGCGCGCATGACCGCGCGACCGGTCCCGGTCGAGCCGGTGAACGTCACCTTGGCGACACCGGGATGCCGGCAGAGCGCCTCTCCGGCGACCGGTCCACTGCCCTGGATCACGTTGAATACCCCGGGGGGAATGCCCGCCTCCACCGCCAGCGTGGCCAGCCGCACCGCCGAGAACGGCGTCATCTCCGACGGTTTCAAGACCACCGTGTTGCCGGCCGCCAGCGCCGGCGCGACCTTCCAGCAGGTCATGCTGAGCGGGAAGTTCCACGGCGCGATGGCCCCCACCACCCCGAGCGGCTCGGCGATCTGCATCCCCAGATGATCGTGCGCCGTGGCCGCCACTTCGCCACCGCACTTGTCGGCGAACTCGGCGAAGAAGCGAATGCCTTCGGCGGTATAGGGCACATCCCAGGCGCGGGCCTGGTCGATGGGCCGG
The DNA here is from genome assembly GCF_982684285.1 of Salinicola sp. Lineage (NCBI taxonomy): Bacteria > Pseudomonadati > Pseudomonadota > Gammaproteobacteria > Oceanospirillales > Halomonadaceae > Salinicola > Salinicola sp. Next base: position 2,712 of record NZ_CEXLVS010000058.1, read on the forward strand.
GTGGAACCGAGGGACTCCAGCGCCGCGAGATAATCGATGTCGGCCTCGATCAGATCCGCCCAGCGGCGCATCGCCCTGGCCCGGTCGCGCGGCGGACGACGCGCCCAATCGCTGCCGCCGAACGCGCGCCGCGCGCTGTCGACGGCGGCATCGACATACCCGGCATCGGCACTGGGCAGCATCGCGTAGACCTTGCCGTCCGACGGCCGGGAAACCGGAAGCGTCCCAGTCTCCCGGACGAGACGACCGTGAATGTAGTGCCCGCCAGGAAGGGAAATGCGATCGGGATCGAAGCTCGCCATGGGGGACCTTGCCGTGAGGGATACGTGGAACGCCATCGAGTCGGGAGACCTCGAGAGCCACCGTCGTCGTCTGCTCCCATCGTATGGCGGAACGTCCAGCACAGGGTGCCGAGTGTCCACCTGCCTGGCGCAGTTGATGCGCCGAACCGCCCCTCTCTCGGTGCATTCTGCCGAATTCCGATAATCCGTCGGTCCCGCGTGGCGGGCTGCGTCTCGCGCTGAGTAAAGTACCCGCCCAGGAGCCTGCGATAGCGGTCGTTGCCGGA
>NZ_CEXLVS010000058.1:3289-18875 GCF_982684285.1 Salinicola sp.
CCAGATGGTCGAGCACATGGACGAGGTGCTCGCGCACGCCCTGGCGGCCGACCCCGGCAGCTTCCTCCAGGAAGGCTCCCATGACATCGACGAGATCTACGAGGTTCCGCCGCCGGCCGCTCAGCCCGCCACCGCCGACCTGCCCCACGCCCCGTCTGCGGAAATCCATCCGTCATCCCGCGATGCCACGCGCGGCTATCGCCGTTTCGATACCCAGGACCTCGACGATGCCGTGCTGCTGTCGCGCCGGCTCGGCTGGCCCCACCGACGCGAGGATTGGGCCCATATGCTCGAGGTCGGCCAGGGCATCGCCCTGCGCAACGACAGCGGCCAGCTGGTGGGCACCGGCTTCTGCACCGACCACGGGAGCATGGCGACGATCGGCCTGATCATCGTCGACGACGCCTGGCAGGGGCGCGGCCTGGGGCGCGAGATCATGATGCATCTCATGGCCCTGGCCGGTGAGCGACCGATCGCCCTGGTAGCGACGACGGCAGGGGCTCCGCTCTACCGCAAGCTGGGTTTCGAGACCTGCAATCTCGTCTGTCAGTACCAGGGCATCATCGAGCCGATCCAGGCGCCGTCGATGCCGAACCTGCGACAGATACGAGCCTCGGACAGGGACGCCCTGCTGGCGCTGGTGCCCGGCAACCCCGTTCACGCACTGGCGGTGCGCGAGGCCACCCACGGGGTGGTGCTGGCGGTGGAGGGGCGAATCGAAGGGTGTGCGCTATGGCGGGATTTCGGACGCGGCCACCATATCGGGCCGGTCCTCGCCGATTCCGACACGGCGGCCCGCGCGCTCATCCAGGCCCTGCTCGCCGAACATGAAGGGCGTTTCGTGCGGCTCGACCTGGTCGATCCGGACCCGGACGACGACTGGCTGCAGTCGGCGGGGCTGCGCTGTGTCGAGCGCATCGAGCGGATGCGGCGCGGCGTGCTGCCGGAGATTCCCGGCCCGGCTCGCGTCGGGTTGACGACACAGACGATGGGGTAACCTCATGCCCCACTCGCCTACGGCACGGGCGTTCGTCCACGGTCTGCTCCACTGCAGCGCCGAAACCCGCGTGCGCGCCATCGCGATCTGCTCGGGCTTCGTCACCACCGGCATCGCCGAGGTTCCGGTCAACTGGCGGATCGAGGATACGGTCCGGGCGGCTCGACCATAAAATAAATGCATATCGTCAATAAGAGAACGCCTCTACCGGCGGGCGGTGCCGCGTTCCATGCTGTGGGCACTCATCCCCGGTTCAGCGAAACGAGGTTCGAAGACATGTCAGCACAGAGCGGTTTCGACATCATCGGTCACCCGCCGGCGCTCCGGCTGCGAGGCAACGGTGAAACCCACGAACTCAGCCCGCTCTGGCTGAGAGAGCGCACCCAGGCTCCCGATCAGCTGGAGCCCATGACGCAACAGCGTCTGTTCGATTCCCATGCGATTGACGTCGACCTGACCCTTACCTCGCTGACGGCGAAGGGAGAGGACCAGGTGGAAGTCGTCTTCAGCGACGGGCACCAGGAAGTCTTCGATCTCGGCATGCTGCGGGAAGCGGCCCTGGACGAGAGCCCGTTTCCCGAAGCGACGCCGTGGGACTCCACGCTGGATCAAACGCTGGTGCGTCATGACTGGGAAGCGGTGATCGAAGACGATGCCGCTTTTCGCCGTTCGCTGGATGCCTACCTGCGCTACGGTTTTCTCATCCTTCGCAACGTGCCGACCGATCCCGAGCGAATTCTCGAGGTGGGCGCCAAGTACGGCTATGTGAAGGAGACCAATTTCGGCCGCTACTTCGAGGTCTACTCGCGTCCCAGCGGCAACGATCTGGCCTATCGCAGCGTGGCGCTGGGGCCGCATACCGATAATCCCTACCGCAATCCGGTACACGGCATCCAACTGCTGCACTGCCTGGTCAATGAAACCAGCGGCGGGTTGTCCACGCTAGTCGACAGTCTGCAGGTGCTGGAACAGTTGAAGCGCGAGATGCCGGAGGGCTACGACCTGCTCAAGCAGACGCCGGTACGCTTTCGGTTCGTCGACGCCGGTACGGAACTCATGACTCATCGCAGCATGATTCAGACCGACGCCGAAGGCCGGCCGACCGGCGTTCATTACAGCCCGCGCCTGGATAAATTGCCGCTGCTGGACGATGCGAGCACACGTCTTTTCCATCTTGCCAGGCAGCGCCTGGGGGCGCTTTTCACGGACCCGAGCTACGAGATCCGCTTTGCGCTGGCTGCCGGGGAACTGATGCTGTTCGACAACAGCCGCGTGCTGCACGGCAGGACCAGCTACGACACCAATGAAGGCTTCCGCCATCTGCAGGGCTGTTACCTCGATATCGACGGGCCGCGCGAACGTTATGCCAGCGTGATGAAATTGCGCCAGACCGAAGAGGAGATCGCCTGAATGCAACAAGTCTCGTTTCGTCAGATGAAGGACGGCACTCGCGAAGAGTACGTTTTTCTCGAGAAACTCGAAGCGCAATTCAATGAAGGGCTGGTCGACCGACTGCTCGCCGCGCTACGCAATCTGGATAACACGCTGAGCGGATACCAGGTTTCTCGTCTGACGCACTCGCTACAGTCCGCCGCGAGAGCGCAGGCCGACGGCGCCGACGACGATCTCATCGTTGGCGCCCTGCTCCATGATCTGGGCGATGAACTGGCGCCCTACAATCACTCGCAGCTCGCCGCGTCCATCATCCGTCCCTACGTGCGCGGTGAGGTGACCTGGATCATTCACCACCACGGCCTGTTTCAGCAGGTCTACTACGCCCATTTCTACGGCGAAGACCCGAACGAACGGGACCGCTTCATTGATCATCCCTGGTATCAGAGCTGCGTCGACTTCTGCGAGCGCTATGACCAGGCATCCTTCGATCCGGATTATCCGACGCCGCCGCTCGAACACTTCGAGCCGCTTCTACGCCGGGTGTTTGCAAGACGCCCCTTCGACCCTGACGTGATCGGCGAAGAGCAGCCCCTGGCTCTAATGACAGGCGCCTGATGACCGGCGCCTGATGACCGGCGCCTGACGGCGACGGCCCCTTCGATTTCGGCGCAGGATTCACTCCGTGGTGTTCTGAAGTGCGTTAATCAGCCAGGCCTTTACCGGCTGCGTCACGGCATTGGCGGAGTACTTGAGCTCCATCCAGTAGCCGTGATCTTCCCGCGTCACGGCAGGCCCGAGGACAACCAGTTGCTCTCGGGCGAGATGCTTCTCGACCACGAACTCCCATCCGAGCGCCACGCCGCTGCCCTCCAGCGCCGCGTTCAGGACCAGCGGATAGTTGCGATAGGCAAAGAAGTCCTCATCCATCGGCATCTCGATCCCCACAGCCCGGGCCCACTGCGCCCAGTCGAGCCAGCGCGGGTCCCTGACGTCCTGATGCAGAAGCGCCAATCGGGCAAGGTCGTCGATGGACTGAATCCGCTCGACACCGCAGCGCGCAGCGTAGGCGGGCGAGCAGACGGGAAAGACCTTCTCGCCGGCTACCCGTACCGCGTCGTCGTTGACCGGCCTGCGGCCGAACCGGATGGCGATATCCGCCGACTGCATCTCGGCATCGTCGTCGCGGTCGATCGGCAGAACGCTGAAGCGAAACTCGGGAAAGGCCGCTTTCAATGCCGGCATCCGGGGCAGCAGACACAGATGGGTGAAGCCGGCTCCGGCGGCGATGGAGACCGACGGTCGCACCTTCTGGCCCGCACGTCGGGCATGGCGACAGGCGTCATCGATGATTTGCAGGCCCTGCGCGACCGACTTGTAGAAGTCGTCACCCTGTCGGGTTGGCATCAGACGCCCGCCCCGCCGATCGAACAGCGATACGCCAAGCGCGTCTTCGAGCGCGCGGATACGCTGCGAGACGACCGGCTGCGACAGCCCCATCTCCTCCGCGGCCGCCGTCATCGAACCGAGGCGGACCGTCGATTCGAAGACGCTCAGTGCCGGCAGCGAAGGCCACTTCTTCTCCATGTCCCGTCCATCCTCCTGCTCCAGCTCCAGCTCCAGCTCGCATTCGCCAAGCCCCGCCGGAACCGGCGCAAGGCGATGACCGCGCCCGATGGATAGCACGGCACCCCGATTCAGTGCGGCAGTTGCTCCAGCTTAGACCCTGCCGGGCCTCTTCAGGTGAACAGATCCTTCAACGTGTGCGGCTGGCTACGCAGATACTGCTTGGGCGCGTGCACGCTGGCGCCGAGCTTGGCGGCGGCGTGCCACGGCCAGCGCGGATCGAAGAGCATGCCGCGGGCCAGCGCCACGGCGTCGGCTTCACCGCTGAAGACGATGCCTTCGGCCTGCTCCGGCTCGGTGATCAGGCCCACCGCGATCACCGGCATGGCGACCTCCTGCTTGATGCGACGGGCGAACGGCACCTGGTAGCTGGGGCCGACATCGAGCGCCTGGCGCGGGTCGAGCCCCCCACCGGAACAGTCGATGAAGCTGCAGCCTCGGGCATCGAGGGCCTTGGCCAGCGCAACGCTCTGCTCCAGGTCCCAGCCGCCCTCGACCCAGTCGCTGCCGGAAATGCGAACGCCCACCGGCTTGTCCGACGGGAACACCTCGCGCACGGCATCGAAGATCTCCAGCACGATCCGCATCCGATTTTCCAGGCTGCCACCGTAGGCGTCTTCGCGCCGGTTGGAGAGCGGCGACAGAAATTCATGCAGCAGATAGCCGTGGGCGGCGTGGAGCTCGATCAGCTCGAAGCCGAGGCGCTCGGCACGCCTGGCCGACGCGACGAAGCCCGCCTTGAGCGCTTCGATATCGTCGAGGCTCATCGCTTTCGGCGGACGCTGATCGGCCTGATAGGGCACATCGGAGGGCGCCAGGGTCTGCCATCCTCCCGCGTCCAGACTCAACTGCGCGCCGCCTTCCCAGGGTGCCTGGCAGGAGGCCTTGCGCCCGGCGTGGCCCAGTTGAATGCCGATCGGCATCGGCGAATGGGCCCGTACCGCCTCCAGCGTGCGCGCCATCGCCTGCTCGTTGGCGTCGGAATAGAGCCCGACGTCCCCTGGGGTGATGCGCCCTTCCGGCGCCACCGCCGACGCCTCGATCACCAGCAGCCCGGCGCCGGAGAGCGCCAGGTTGCCGAGATGGATGGTGTGCCAGTCGGTCATGTTGCCGTGCTCGTCGGCGGAGTACTGGCACATCGGTGAAATCATGATGCGATTGGCCAGCTCGAGCCCGGCGAGCTCGAGCGGCGTAAACAGCTTGGGAGAGGCCATGAATCCTGTTCCTGAGATGGATGATGGCGAAAATGTAGCTTGCTAATAATTATTTGGCAATGCCTGCCTCTCGATGACGAAAACAAAAACCCACCGAGGTGGTCGTCGAGGTCGCGAAGTGGGCATCAGGAGAACGGCGACCATAAAAAACCCCGGTGAAGCCCACAAGGGACTACCGGGGAAGCTCTGGTGGAGACCAGACCACAGCGAGGCGGCACCAGCGAGCCGGCCACGATGGACTCAGGCGGCAGCCCCCCAATCGGGGAACGGGTCCGGCAACGTCATCCAGTACTCCTTGCCGCGAGCCAGTTCGTCGTCGCTTAGCAGGCACGCCTCGAGCCGTTGCCGAATCCCGACGGCATCCAGGCCCTGGCCGATGAAGACCAGCTCCTGGCGCATGTCGCCGAAGGGTTCCTGCCACTTCTCCAGGATGGAGGCGCGGTATTCGGGATCCTGCGGCCAGCGCGACTCGGGCACCGCACGCCAGAACAGGCCGGCGAAGCCGTGGTGGGCGATGCCGCCGGCCTGGCTCCACTGGCCGGCGAACTGTGGCCGGCTGGCGAGCCAGAAGAAACCCTTGGAGCGCAGCAGGCGGCCGTCGCCCCAGTCGCCGTGCAACAGCTCGAAGAAGCGCTGCGGGTGGAACGGGCGGCGCGCCTCGAAGCTGAAACTGGAGATCCCGTACTCCTCGGTCTCGGGGACGTGCTCGCCGCGCAGCTCCTTGAGCCAGCCGGGGGCGAGCTGGGCCTTCTCGAAGCTGAAGCGGCCGGTGTCGAGCACCCGATCCAGCGCGACCTGACCGTGACTGATGGGCAGGATCTCGGCCTCGGGGTTGAGGCTTTTCAACACCGCCTCCAGTTCGCCAAGGGTGCGCGTATCGATCAGATCGGATTTCGAGATCAGCAACACGTCGCAGAATTCGATCTGATCCACCAGCAGGCCGGCGACGTTGCGCTCGTCCTCTTCGCCCAGGCTTTCGCCGGCTTCCGCCAGCGACTTGGCCTCATGGTATTGCGAAAGGAAGTTGGCGCCGTCGACCACGGTGACCAGGGTGTCCAGTCGGGCGACCTGGGACAGGCTGCGCCCCTGTTCATCCTCGAAGGTGAAGGTCTCCGCCACCGGCAGCGGCTCGGAGATGCCGGTGGACTCGATCACCAAGTAGTCGAAGCGTCCTTCGTCGGCGAGCCGATTCACCTCGATCAGCAGATCCTCGCGCAGCGTGCAGCAGATGCAGCCGTTGCTCATCTCGACCAGTTTCTCTTCGGCACGGTTGAGATCGACCTCGCGCTCCACCAGGGCGGCATCGATATTGATCTCGCTCATGTCGTTGACGATCACCGCGATGCGCCGGCCGTCGCGATTGTTGAGCAGATGATTCAGCACCGTCGTCTTGCCGGCGCCGAGAAAGCCGGACAGCACGGTAACGGGCAATGGGTTCATGGATTCCTCCAGCAAGGTCGGTCCGGGTCGGCCTCGGTATCGAATGGGCCATGGATGTTGGGGTCGCCGGCACTCGGCGTGTCAGGCGCTGTGCCGCCTGGCGTAGTGATGCTCGCGCTGCTCCTGACGCTGCTTGGCCTCGAGACACAGCGTGGCGGTGGGTCTCAGCAGCAATCGCCGCAGGCCGATGGGCGCGCCGGTCTCTTCGCAGAAGCCGTAGTCGCCCTCATTCAGCCGCTTCAGCGTGCCGACGATCTTGCGCAGCAGGCGTGTCTCGCGGTCGGCCTGGCGCAGCAGCAGACCCAGCGTCTCCTCGTTGGCGGCCAGATCGGCTTCGTCGCCAGCACCACGGCTGTCGACGATGGTACGGCGGGTCTCTTCCAGCGCGGCTTCCAGCTCAGCCTGCTCCGCCAGTAGACGCCGCCTGAAGAAGTCGAGCTGAGCCTCGTTCATGTAGGCGCCTTCGGGCATTGCCAGCAGTTGGCTCTCATCCTCGATAAGCGGTAACGGCATGGCGGCCTCCTCGGGAGCGTCTCGACCAGTTAATGTTATAACATAACAATAAAAACGCCAACACTCTTCTCTCCCTGCTCGGAAACGAACATGAAATGCAGTCATTAGCGAAAGTCGAATGCGCTTTGCGGCGGATTTTGCCCACACTGTGACAAAACCATGACACCGAAAGCGCCCCTAAAAAGATCGACAAATCGCGCGGTCGGTGTCGCCTATAACAACCTCCGTCCCAGGAGATCCGCCATGCCACGACGTCTCGAACCCTCCAGCTCCCTCTCGCTACGCCTGCCGCTTTCCCTGTTGGCCACGCTGCTACTCGGCTGCGGCCTCACCGTTGCGGCACAGGCCGCCGAGGAGTGCCCGCAGCGCGGGGATCTGGCGCCCATGTACTGCGATGCCGACGGCGACCTGGTCGCGGATGCGCCGAGCGACGAATCCCAACTCCTCGATCCCGATCCGCTGGTCTTCGCCTACACCCCGGTCGAGGATCCGGCGATCTACGCCGATATCTGGGAACCGTTCATCGAGCACCTCCGCGACGTGACCGGCAAGGACGTGCGCTTCTACGCCGTGCAGTCCAACGCCGCCGAGATCGAAGCGATGCGCAGCGGACGCATCCAGGTCGCGGGCTTCTCCACCGGGCCGACGCCATTCGCGGTCAATCTCGCCGGGGCGGTGCCGTTCGCGATCATGGGCAGCGACGATGGCGAGTTCGGCTACACCCTGCAGGTCTACACCCGCAAGGACAGCGGCATCGACGAGCTGAGCGACCTCAAGGGCAAGCGCGTCGCGCACACCTCGCCCACGTCCAACTCCGGCAACCTGGCGCCACGCGCCCTGTTCCCCGAGCAGGGCATCACCCCCGACGAGGACTACGAGGTGGTCTATTCGGGCTCCCACGATCAGTCGATGCTGGGCGTGGTCGCGGGTGACTATGATGCCGCGCCGGTCGCCTCCGAGGTGGTCGATCGCATGGCCGAACGCGGCCTCTACGACCCGGAAGAGGTCAAGATCGTGTTCGAATCCAAGCGCTTCCCCACCACCTCCTATACCTACGCCTACAACCTCAAGCCCGAGCTGATCGACAAGATCAAGGAAGCCTTCTTCAGCTTCGACATGAAAGGTACCGAACTGGGCGAGGAGTTCGACGGCGTGACCAAGTTCGTCCCGGTGACGTACCAGAAGGATTGGGAAGTGATTCGTGACATCCAGGATGCCAACGGCGTCGTCTACTCACAGGAAAACATCGAATAGCCCGGTTCGTGATCTAGCACGGTCATCCTGCAGACCAACCGGACGGCGCCGACACTCGGCGCCGTTTCTCCACGAGGATCCCTCATGCTGCGCATTCAGAATCTGGTCAAACGGTACGGCCATGGCGAGCCGGTGCTGCGCGGGCTCGATCTCGACGTCCCCGGTGAATCGGTGGTCTCGATCATCGGCGCCTCGGGAGCCGGCAAGAGCACCCTGCTGCGCTGCATCAACCGCCTGGTGGAACCCACGGAAGGCAGTATCGAGCTCAACGGCCTGGAGCTGACGTCTCTCAAACGCGAAGAGCTGCGCAAGGCGCGCCGGCGAATCGGGATGATCTTCCAGGGCTTCAACCTGGTGGACCGGCTGACGGTGATGGAGAACGTCCAGTGCGGGAGGCTGGGCTACATCCCCTACTGGCGGGCGGCGCTGCGCAAGTACCCGGCGGAAGACATCGAGCGCGCCTATCACCTGATGGAGCGCGTCGGCATCGCCCACTACGCCAACAAGCGCGCCGATGCGCTCTCCGGCGGCGAGCGCCAGCGCGTCGGCGTGGTGCGTGCGTTGATGCAGCAACCGGAAATTCTGCTCGCCGACGAACCCACGGCCTCGCTGGACCCGGTCAGTTCGCGCCAGATCATGGAGCTGCTGCAGAATCTGTCCCGGGAGCTGTCGCTACCGGTACTGATCAATATCCACAACGTGGCCGAGGCACGGGAATACACCCAGCGCATCGTCGGCATGCGCTTCGGCAAGCTGATCTTCGACGGCGTTCCCGCCGATCTGGATCAGGAAGCGATGGACGCCGTCTACAGCGGCACGCCGGGCGACGAGCGCCAACAAGCCGACGCTGGCCCGGCGCAGGCCAGGGCGGTGGTGTCATGAGCACGGGTACAGACCGGACAGCGCCTCCATCGCCACGACACTGGCGCAAGCCACCGTTCATCGCCAACCCGCTGCTGCGCTGGGGCCTGGTCGTCGGCGTCGCGATCTATGCCATCTGGGCGATCTCGATCCTGCCTTTCGATCTCGATCGCATCAGCCAGGGCATGACCCGAGCCGCACGCATCTTCTCCGGCGCCTTCCCGCCCAACTTCGACCGTTACGAACTGCTCATCGACGGCTTTCTCGAAAGCCTGCAGATCGCCATCCTGGCAACGCTTCTGGGTCTCGCGTTGAGCCTACCCATCGCGTTCATGGCGGCCCGTAACATCGCCGCCAGGCCGATCTACGTGATCGGGCGAGCGATCATCATTCTGGCGCGCAGTTTCCATCCGGTGATCGTGGCGATCCTGTTCGTCAAGGCCGTTGGCTTCGGTCCGGTGGCCGGCATCCTGACGCTGACGCTCTACTCGATCGGTTTCGTCGCCAAGATGCTGGCCGAACGGATCGAGGAGATCGACTGGGGTCAGGTGGAAGCGCTTCGGGCCAGCGGCACCCGCTATATCGGCGTGCTGCAGTTCGCCGTGCTGCCGCAGATCATGCCGCGCCAGATCGGCCTCGGCATCTATCAACTCGACAGCAACCTGCGGGCCTCGGCGGTGGTCGGCATCGTCGGCGCCGGCGGCATCGGCTCCACGCTGATGAACGCCTTCGGCCGCTACGACTACGACTTCGCCCTGGCGATCACGCTGGTGATCATCGGCGTGATTCTGGTCAGCGAAGCGATCAGCGGTCGGATCAGGAGGAACATCGGATGACGCAAACCGTTGCCGAGCGCACCTGGGCGCGCTACACCCCGCAACAGCGCTGGAAGCGCTTCGCCACGATGCTGGTGGTTGCAGCTGCCGTGGTCTGGGCGGTGGAGAGCATCGATATCATCTGGCCGTGGGTGTGGGATGCCCCGGCCCAGGTCGGCGACCTGTTCGGACGCATGGTGCCGCCGGACGTGAGCAATCTGCGGGCGATTCTGTGGGCACTGGTCGAGACGCTCAATATCGCCACGATCGCCACCTTCGTGGCCGTCTTCGTGTCGCTGCCGATCGCCTACATCGCGGCCCAGAACACGACACCCAACCGTTTCACCCTATGGCTGGGGCGCTTCATCCTGGTCTCGAGCCGGTCGGTCAACACGCTGATCTGGGCGCTGCTGTTCGTGGCGATCTTCGGTCCCGGCGTGCTGGCCGGCATCATCGCGATCATGTTCCGGTCGATCGGCTTTCTCGGCAAGCTGCTGGGCGAGGCGATCGAGGAGATCGACCGCCGCCCGGTGGAGGCGCTGGAAGCGACCGGCGCCTCGCGGGCCAAGGTGGTGCTCTACGCCATCGTGCCGCAGGTCATGCCGACCTTCTTCGCGGTCGGCATCCTGCGCTGGGACATCAACCTGCGCGAGTCGACGGTGCTCGGCCTGGTCGGCGCCGGCGGGATCGGCGTGATCCTTCAGGGCGCCATCGACACGCTGGCGTGGCAGACCGTCGCCACCATCCTGCTGGCGATCATCGCCCTGGTCATCCTGGGCGAGGCACTGGCCGCCTGGCTGCGCAAGAAGGTCATCTAACCGCGCCCAGCCATGAGGTGACCGCCGCCGGCTTCAGCCCGGCGGCGGCTGGGTGGATTCGCCGCGCTTGATCCGCTTCAGCCAGCGCTGCTTGGCGTACTTGCGCAGGTTGTGCACGTTGTCGGTCTCGTCGACGATGTCCTGGCCCAGGATCGTCTCGATCACGTCTTCCATGGTGATCAGCCCGACCCAGTTGCCATGGTCGTCGTAGACCACCCGCAGATGGTTGTGATCCTTGAGCATGGCGATGAAGACATGCTCGACGCTATCGGCCTCGTCGACGATGGCGATCGGGTGCATCAGGGCCTTGAGCTTCTGCTCGTCATCGGCGTGATAGGTATCCGCCTTGTGCACGTAACCCAGCGCATCCTCGGCGCCGTCCATGACCGGGAAGCGCGTGAACTGCGTCTTGCCGTAGCGCTGATCGAACTCGGCCACGGTCATGTCGGGCGTCACCGTTTCGCACACGGTCCGCGGCGTCATCACGCTCTTCACCAGAATCTCGTGCAGGTTGAGAATATTGGTGATGGTGCGGGTCTCGTCGGCATCCAGCGCCTTCTCTTCCAGGCCGATCCTCGCCAGCGCCTTGATCTCCCCGCGCATGTCGACGTCATTCTCGCTCTTGGCGATGCGATTGGTGATCATCTCCGAGAGCCAGATGAACGGCAGCAGCACCAGCACCATGACGCGCAAGGTCGGTGGCAGAAAGGGGGCAAGGCCACGCCAGTAGCTCGCCCCGATGGTCTTGGGAATGATCTCCGAGAACACCAGGATGCCGAAGGTCATCAAGGCCGAGGCGATGGCCACGTGGGCGTCGCCGAACACCACCGCCACCTGGGCGCCGACGCCCGTGGCACCGACGGTGTGCGCGATGGTGTTGAGGGTCAGGATCGCCGCCAGCGGGCGATCGATGTTCGATTTGAGCTTGTTGAGCTTGTCGTGAAGCTTGGGGCGGGTGTCCTTGAGCTGCGCGATGTAGCTCGGTGTGAGCGAGAGCAGCGCGGCTTCCAGCACCGAACAGACGAAGGAGAAACCGATCGAGAGAACGACGAATGCCGTCAGCAGAAACATGAGGGGTCGCTATGTGACTTGTGAGGACTCTTTATCCTGACTTGTCACACGGCTGTCAATGACCTCGCGGAGAAATCCGCCGACCTCCGGCCGGAAGTCGGCGGCATGACACCTGTTGCCGAGTCCGGCGGCTCAGTGACCGAACTTCTCGTTCTCGCCGAGATCGGGCTGATGTTCCTTCTTCACGTTGGCCTTGGCGATCTCGTAGAGCTGGAACGTCTTGCTCTCCCGGGACTGCCAGTGCTCGCCGAAGTCGACGTCGATCTCCATCATGGTGATGTCCGGATCCTCCTTGCCACCGGTGAACCAGGCGGCCACGAACGGATTCCAGTACTTCTCGACCAGCGCGGGGTCGTCGTTGAGGCGCGCCCGGCCAGACATCGACACATAGATGCCGTCATCCTGGTCCGAGAACGTGATGCAGACATCCTGATCCTGCTGCGCCTCGAACGACTTCTCGGCGCTGCGGCGCGTGTAGAACCAGAGCTTGCCGTCGTAGGCATCCTGCACCAGGTGCATGGGACGCGCTCGCGGCACACCATCGTCGAGCGTGACCAACATGCCAACCTTGATCTTCTCGATCAGCTTCCAGATCTTCTGCTTGTGCTCGGGACTGGACATCGTTGCCTCCTGCCAATGTTGCCCTTCCAGGGACCACCCCTGGTCGGGCTGTCATCACGCCATCCGGGCGTGAGCGTCTTGCACTTCACCCAACTGGGTCGCCTCGGCGCCTCGCGATCAAGGCGACTCCCAGCAAGAAGCCTAGTCGGGGCACCCCGGTCGGGCAAACCGTCGCTATTCGGTCCGGAAGCTGACGCTATACTGGTGAACGTTCGCCCAGCGACGCCACCTATCACTCGCCCCGACCAAGGCGCCCATCATGCCCCTGACTCGTCCTTTCTCGCTGGATCACGCCGCCCTGCTGGAAGAGCTGGCGGCCACCGACAATCTGCTCGTCATCCAGGACCTCGACGGGGTCTGCATGGGGCTGGTCGGCAATCCGCTGACGCGGCGGTTGGAGCGGCGATACCTCGACGCCACCCGCCGCCTCGATGGGCACTTCTTCGTACTGACCAACGGCGAACACATCGGCTCCTGCGGCGTGAACGGCATCGTCGAGGCGCAGTTCGAGACGCCGGATCGCCCCGGCGAGCAGGGCCGCTACCTGCCCGGGCTGGCGGCCGGCGGCGTGCAGTGGCAGGACCGTTTCGGGGCGGTATCGCACCCCGGCGTGAGCGACGCCGAGCTGGCGTTTCTGAAGGCGTTTCCCGCCCAGGCGGAGGCATTTCTCGAGTCGCTGCTGTCGCGGCCACCCTATGACCTGCCGTCGGAGGCGAGACGCGACCTGATTGCCGCGGCGGTCCTCGACAACATCGCCTCGCCGACGCTCAACCTCAACGTCTTCCACCGCCACTGGCAGGCGACGCCAGCGCACTATCGGGCACTGCAGGCCGACATCGCCGAGTTCATGCACGCGCGGCTCGAAGCCGCCCGCCAGGCGGGGCTGGATGACGCCTTTTTCATCCACTACGCCCCCAATGCCGGCCATGACGCCGACGGCAACGAGCGCCTGCGACAGGGCGACGAGAACGGGGAAGGTGCCGGCACCACCGATTTCCAGTTGATGCTGCGCGGAGGCGTCAAGGAGGGCGGCTCATCCTCAACCGCTATTACCATCGTCACACGGGGCACTACCCGTTGGGCGAGGCGTTCAACGCCCGCGAGGCACCCCGCGATCACAAGGCGCTGCTGCGACTGGCCCGCGACCATTTCGATCCCGCGCTGATGCCGCGCATCGTCGGGGTGGGAGACACCGTGACGTCGTTCATTCCCTCTGGCGATGCGCGCGGCGAACGCCAGCGCGGCGGCAGCGACCGCGACTTCCTGACCCTGATCCAGCAACTGGGCGAAACCTTCGGCAGCGACAACCGCGTGCTCTACGTCGACAGCAGCGGTGGAGAAGTGCGGCGCGCCGGCGTCGATGCCGAGCGGCTGGCGCGCCATGCCGGGAGTCCCGACATCGAGGTCTGGCCGGCGCTGGAGGGGATCAGCGATGCCGAGGACCCGTTGACGCTGGATGTGATCTTCCCGGAGGGTCACACCCAGTACATCGATTTCTTCTGCGAACTGGCCGCACGGCGCTGAGCCCCGATCGTTGAATCAGCGCCAGTCCCTCGCGTTCAGCAACACCGTGCCGGAGAGATGCTCCAGGGTCGGCTCGGGTGTCAGCGACCCGCTCAGCGTCGCTGGCAACAACCCTATTGTCACCCCATCCTTGCGAAGCGTCACCAGCGTTGCCTCGGCGACACTCCCGGTGGAGGCGGCGGTCATCTGCCGCGGCAGAGCGAAACCGATCGATCTGGCCTGCGCGGAGACGAGCAGCTCCCGCCCCTGCACGGTAAGGCGTAGAAGCTCCCCCGTCGGCAGCGTCACCTCGGTCTGGCGCCCGGCACTCACGTCGACGGCGTTCAACAGCAGATCGAACCCTTCGAGCGCGACGCCCGTCGAGCCCGAATAGATGCGCGAGTAGCGATCACTGCCGGCAGTGGCCGCCAAGGAGGGATTCAGCCCCCAGGCCCGGGCCAACGGCTCGATGCCCGATGGCGCCTCGCTCGCCGGCATGCCGCCCGTGGGCGCCACCCGTCCCAGTTCGCCGGCGTCTTCCAGATACCTCAGCGCCGCCAGGGCTTGGCCGGTCTGCTCCGCGTCTCTCGCCGGTTGCTCGACGATCGCCAGGAAGCGATCGCTCTGGCTGCGAATCGATGTCCACTCGGCCCCCTGGGGACCGAAGCTTGCCACCAGCATCGTCACGACAGGAATCACCGCCATCAGCCGGATATCGCCGCGTGGGCGCCGGAGAACCTGCAGTAGCGCCACCACCGCCAGCACGGCCGCCAGGGCCGCGAGCAGATAGCGCTCCGGCGTCACGCCATAGGCGCCGATTCGCTGTGCGACAGCGATGACGACGAGCACGAGCGGCACCGGCAACACCCACGGCCAGTAGCGCAGCATGACACGCGCCAGGGCGCGTTCTTCGCGCATGAAAGGCCGGCATACGATCAGAGCGACCAGCAGGCAAATGCCGAAGCCGGAAACCAGCCAGCCGCTCTGGCCACTGGGCAAGCCCCCGCCCACCAGACACTTCACCGCGTAGGCGTGAAGGATGAGGGCGTAGACGAGGATCAGCGGCGCGGCGATCCATTCCCCCAGCGCACCGACCGCGCGGGCGGAGAGCCTGTCGAGTCGACAGTCGTCGGCCAGGTCGAACGAGTCCGGTATCAGCGCCAGCCAGAACAGCGGCGCGAACAGCAGCGCCGTGATGGCGGCGACGTGCGCATAGAGCTGGAACGGCACCTCGAGCCCGAACAGCAGGTTCAGGCTGACGAAGACCAGCGAGAGACCGCCGCCGAGCAGGTTCCAGCCGATGGCGGAGAGCAGAAACGCGAACGTCAGTCGCCCTAGAAATCCCCGGAATGCCGCGCCGGAGCCTCCCGCGAGATAGGGCGACAGCGGAACCAGCGCGACGAGAGCAACCGCCAGCAGCCACGTCGAGGTATGCAGTGCGTCCTGGAACCAGACCAGGCA
>NZ_CEXLVS010000059.1:0-18611 GCF_982684285.1 Salinicola sp.
CAACTCATTCATTGGCCAGCGCCTCGAACACTCTTGCCACGGCCTCGGCGCCAGGGTCGACGACGCCCTCGAGCGCGCTCTCCGGCACGTAGGCGGAGCGACCGGCGTTGGCGCGGACGAGGCGGGCGGTGGCCTGGGCGCCATCGCGCGCGGCCTGGGCTGCCTGGGCCAGCGATTCACCCCGCCGCAGCGATTCGATGGCGGGCACCAGTGCGTCGAGCATGGTGCGGTCGCCGGGCCTGGCGCCGCCGTAGGCCTGCATCTTCTCGACGCCGGCGGCCAGCGCTTCCTGCAGATCGCCGCGCTGGTCCAGCGTGGCTGCCGCCGCGGTGAACAGGATCGACAGCAGTACGCCGCTGGAGCCGCCCATGTCGCGCGCCAGCAGTTGGCCGATGCCGGCGAACATCAATGGCGGGGCTTCGGTGTTGAGGCGGTTGGCGATCGACTCGGCGCCGCTCTCCACGCTGGCGCCGGCGTCGCCGTCGCCACTTTTTGCGTCGAGGGCGTCGAGCTCCTCGCGCGATTGGCGCAGGGTCTCGATGACCCGCTGGAGAAGGGCGGAAGTGCCGGGATCCTGCGGGGCGTCGTCGACCAGGGCCTCATGCTCCTGTCGGGTATCCGGCGAAAAGCGGGCGGGCGCCTGGACGGCGTGCAACCCGGGCCAGGCCGGCGCCGTGGTCGGGGCCGACAGCGCCTCGACGACATCGTCGTCGGCCGGCAGCAGCGTGAGCGAGAAGCCGTGCATGTCCAGCGAGGTCATCAGCGGGGCCGGGCCGATCAGGTGGGCTACCTGATCGACGCCCAGTTGGCGCAGCAGGCTGGCGGCCAGCACCCCCATCTCCTGGGTGGAACAGCTGCCCAGGTCGTTGAGCATCGCGATCCAGGGCCCGGAGAGCTTGCGGTCGGAGAGCGCCTCGCGCAGCGGTTCGAGCACCAGGCGCATCGCGTCGTCGGCATTTTGCGGATCGACCTCCCGCGTACCGGTCTCGTTGTGAATCCCCAGGCCCAGTTCCGGCGAGTGCTCGGCGGCCGCCTGGCCCGGCTGGGCCGCGGCGCTGAGCGCCATGCCCAACGATCCCGTGCGCCGGCACAGCGCCTCGGCGCGCTCGCGGATGGTCTCCAGCGGCAGTTCCCGGCTCGCCAGATGACCGCTCAGCTTGTGCACCAGCACGGTGCCGGCGATGCCTCGCGGTTGCGGGGCATTGTCGATGGCGACATCGTCGGCGACGATGACCATGGCGACGTCCAGTCCTTCGCCTCGGGCACGCTCGGCGGCGAGGCCGAAGTTGAGGCGATCGCCGGTATAGTTCTTGACCACCAGCAGGCAGCCGGCCGCGCCGCAGACTTCGCGAATGGCAGCGAGTACCGCCTCGACGCTGGGCGAGGCGAACAGGCTGCCGGAGATCGCCCCGGTCAACATGCCCTCGCCGATATAACCGGCATGCGCCGGCTCGTGACCGGCGCCACCGCCGGACAGTATCGCCACCTGGCGCTGGCCCTGATCCGCCCTGTCCCAATCGCGGCGGATCAGGATTCGCAGGCCGCTCTCCGGCTCGGCGACACGCACCGGGGCGGTCACTGCCGCCGCCCGTAGAATCTCGTCGACGACGTCGCCCGGGGCGTTGTAGAAACGGTCCATGATGTCTCTCCGCTGACGTTTCGGGGTCGATGCTTCAGTGCAATTTCATCTTCGGCCTGATGTAACGGTTGAGGCCATCGACGATGACCGTCATGCCGGTCTTGAAGATGCCGTGAATCGCCATCTGGTGCATCCGGTAGAGAGAAGCGTAGAACAGTTTGGCCAGCCGGCCTTCGATGAACAGGCTGCGCGCCGAGGCGCCACGCATGAGGCTGCCGACCGCCTCGAAGTGCGCCAGCGAGATCAGTGAGCCCCGGTCGCGGTAGATGAACGGCTTGAGCGGCTTGCCGTCCATGGCCGCACGCAGATTGTGGTAGCAGTGGGTCGCCTGCTGATGAGCGGCCTGGGCCCGGGGCGGCACTCGCTTGTCGTCGGGCTGCGGGCAGGACGCGCAGTCGCCGAAGGCGAAGATGCGCTCGTCATCGAGGCTCTGGAGGGTCTCGTGGACCTTGATCTGGTGGTTGCGCTCGGTGGCGAGCCCCAGTTGCGACAGGAATTCCGGCGCGCGAATGCCGGCCGCCCAGACGCTGAGGTCCGTCTCCAGCGGCTCGCCGTCGGCGGTGATGAAGCCGTTGGCGTTGGCTTCGGTGACCCGGGTGTCGACATGGATCTTGACGCCGAGTCGCTCCAGCTCGCCATGCACCGCACGGCTGATCCGCTCGGGCAGGGCCGGCAGGATGCGCGGTGCCGCCTCGATCAGATGGACCTCGAGTTTTCCGCTGTCCAGCGCCGTGAACCCGTAGCTGTGCAGCATCCGGGAGGCGCCGAAGAGTTCGGCGGCCAGCTCGACGCCGGTAGCGCCCGCGCCAACCACACCGACGGTCAGCTTGGGGTGTGTCCGTCGCTCCGGATCGCTGTAGCGCAGAAAGGTGTTGAGCATGTTGCGGCGAAAACTCTCCGCCTGCTGCGGGCTGTCGATGAAGTGGCAGTGCCTGGCGACGCCGGGCGTGCCGAAATCGTTGGAGACGCTGCCGACGGACAGCACCAGGTAGTCGTACTCGAGCTCACGAGCCGGTAGCACCACGGCGCCATCCTGGTCGTGTATCGGCTCCAGCGTCAGGGTGCGGTTGTCGCGATCGATGGCGCTCAGCGTACCCCGCTGGAACCGGTAGCCGTGACTCTTGGAGTGGCCCTGGTAGGAGACCTCGTCGAGCCCGGAGTCGAGGGTGCCGGTGGCGATCTCGTGCAGCAGCGGCTTCCAGATGTGAGTGGGGTTGCGGTCTACGAGGACGATGTCGGCGCGCTGGGACTTGCCGAGCTTGCGACCCAGGCGGGTCGCCAGCTCGAGTCCGCCCGCGCCGCCACCGACCACGACGATGCGTGGTGTGGTCATGGGAAACTCCAATCGAGAAATCGGAAAAATGAGAAGGGTGCAGCCTGGGGAAATCGGGGATCGTCGGTTCTGGCGTTTCGAGGGGCGCGGGGGGGATGACTGGCGAAAGGCAGGCACACCGAGAGCCGAGTGAAGACGACATCGGATTGCGAGACTGCACGTTCACGGAAATGAGCACCCGTCGATGCGACGAAAGATGTGTCCGAGGATACGCCGATCATCGACACTTGGCATCCGTGGGTTGCGTAAACTTACGCCGTTTTGGGTAAGCTGCTGCGCGGTGTGTCGTCTTTTCAACCTTTCACGCGAGGATTCCCTCATGCACCCGGCGCTTCAGGACATCCGGCTGGTCGCCTTCGATCTCGATGGCACCTTGATCGACTCCGTACCCGATCTGGCGGCGGCGGTGGACACGATGCTGAGCGGGCAGCACCTGGTGCCGGTGGGCGAGGCCAAGGTGCGTGACTGGGTGGGCAACGGCTCGCACAAGCTGGTCGAGCGGGCGTTGACCAGCGTCCTGGGCGAGGTGCCGGATCCGGCCCGGTTGACGGCGAGCCATGACGAATTCCTGCGTGCGTATCACGCGGCGCCCTGCGAGCGCACCCGGGCGTATCCCGGTGTCCGCGAAGCACTTGAATCGCTGGAGGCTAGGGGCGTCATCGTGACGCTGGTCACCAACAAGCCCGCGGCATTCATCGATCCGATTCTCGAGGCACTGGGTCTGCGTCGCTATTTTCGGATGACGCTGGGCGGGGATTCGCTGGCGGAGAAGAAACCTCATCCTGCGCCGCTGCTTCATCTGGCGGCGCAGTTCGGCATCGCGCCCGCACAGTGTCTGATGGTGGGGGATTCGCGCCACGACGTGGAGGCGGGGAGACGGGCCGGTTTCCGCACCCTGGCGGTGCCGTACGGCTACAACCACGGCGAGCCGGTGGCCTCGAGCCGCCCGGATGGCGTGGTTGAATCGCTGGGGGAACTCGTTTAGGGTTTCCGAACCGGCGTCACGGTAATCGTGGCGTCGTTCTTGCGCACCTTCCCGATATTTTCGTTTCCCCTCGACCGAGCTTTCACATGCGACCGGATATCCAACGCTTTTTCAGTCCCAGCGTGCTGATGCGCCACGTGCCGCGTTGGCGATGGTGATTGTCAGCCGAACTGCCTCGCTTGCCGATTGCTGATTTTCACTGCTGGAGCCCGGTCCCATGATGACCTCCGATCGCTTTGCCGAGCTGGCGCAAGCCGGCTACAACCGTATTCCGGTCACCCGCGAGGTGCTGGCCGATCTGGATACGCCGCTGTCGACCTACCTCAAGCTGGCCGATGCGCCCTGGACCTTTCTGCTCGAATCGGTTCAGGGAGGCGAGAAGTGGGGGCGTTATTCGATCATCGGCCTGCCCAGCCGGGAGCGGATCGAGGTGCGGGGCCTTACCGTTCGCCACATCGTCGATGGCGAAGAGGCTGGCGTCAGTGAAGTCGAGGATCCGCTGGCCTGGATCGAGCGATTCCAGGCGCGATTCAAGGTTCCGGACCTGAATGACCAGCCGCGGTTCGATGGCGGTCTCGTGGGCTATTTCGGCTACGACACCATTCGCTATATCGAACCGAAGCTGCGCACTGCGCTCGCCGCCGAGAAGCCGGACCCCATCGGGGTGCCGGACATCCTGTTGATGGTGTGCGACGACCTGGTCGTCTTCGACAACCTCTCCGGCCGCCTGCAGCTGTGGACTCACGCCGACCCGGAGTCGCCCCACGCCTATGCCGACGCGGTAGAGCGACTCGAGACGCTGGAGCTGAAGCTGCGCAGTGCCACCTTCAACACTTTGAGTCCGGGCACCGGCCGGGCGGATGTCGCCGAGGACGACTTCCACGCCAGCTTCAGCGAGCAGGGCTACAAGGACGCGGGGGCGACGATCAAGGAGTACGTGCTGGCCGGCGACGTCATGCAGTGCGTGCCGTCCCAGCGCATGTCGATTCCATACCAGGCGCCGCCGCTGGATCTCTACCGGGCGCTGCGCAGTCTCAATCCGTCGCCCTACATGTTCTTTCTGAATCTCGACGACCATCACGTGATCGGGTCGTCCCCCGAGATTCTGACCCGGCTGGAGGGTGGCGAGGTGACGGTCCGCCCGATCGCCGGCACGCGACCGCGCGGTGCGACGCCCGAGCAGGACAAGGCGCTGGAGGAGGAGCTGCTGGCCGACCCCAAGGAGATCGCCGAGCACTTGATGCTGATCGATCTCGGGCGCAACGATATCGGCCGCATCAGCGAAATCGGCACGGTCGAGCTCACCGACAGGATGGCGATCGAGCGTTACTCCCACGTCATGCACATCGTCTCCAACGTCACCGGCAAGCTGCGCCAGGGCATGTCGGCGATGGACGTGCTGCGGGCCACTTTCCCGGCCGGCACCCTCTCCGGGGCGCCGAAGATCCGGGCGATGGAGATCATCGACGAGCTGGAGCCGGTCAAGCGTGGCGTCTATTCCGGTGCCGTGGGCTATCTCTCCTGGCACGGCAACATGGACATGGCGATCGCGATTCGCACGGCGGTGCTGAAGGATGGCGAGCTGCACGTCCAGGCCGGTGGCGGCATCGTCGCCGACTCCAACCCCGACGACGAGTGGAACGAGACGCTCAACAAGCGCCGGGCGCTGTTCCGCGCCGTGGGGATGGCCGAGAAAGGGCTCGACAACCTCGAGTGAGCGACCGCGGAAGGGGTACCGATTCCTTCCGCGCTTGTCATCGATCCTTCATCGAAACCGGATTAGATTGGGGGCATGCGACACGCGCCCCCCAACTCCCCTCGATTCCATGCCGGCTCGCCACCACGCCCCCTGCGTCGCTGGTGGCTGTGGGCGTCGGCGCTGCTCGGATTCGCCACGCTGACTGCAGGGCTCCTCGTCTGGGGCGGGCTGTCACTCGAGTCGCTGGAGACGCTGCACCCACTGGCCCTGCTGATGTCGATGACGCTGCTGCCGGCGCTGGGCCTGCCGATGACGCCATTTTACGTCATCGCCGGGCTGCGTTTCGGTATCCCCGCCGGGCTGGCGTTCTCCGCCGTCGCCACGCTGCTCAACCTGCTGCTCTGCTATGCCATTGCCCACGGCCGCCTGCGGCCGGCTCTGCGCCGTGCCATCGAGCGGCGCTTCCCGGCATTGGCGGGTCTCGACCGGACCCGTGGCGACGCCTGGCGAGTCACCTTCCTGATCAAGCTGGTGCCCGGGGTGCCGATGTTCATCAAGCACTACGCCCTGGGGATCGCCGGCGTCCCCCGGTCGATTTACCTGACGGTGGCGTTGATGACGACCGGACCCTATGCCGTGGCGTTCGTGGTGCTGGGCAAGTCGGCGCTGGAGGGGGATGTGGGCCAGATACTCGTCGCGATGGCGCTGGTGGCGCTGGTCATCGTGACGCTGAAGATGGCGGTGGGCTACCGGGCGCGGCGCAGAGCCCCGCGCCCGGCAGGCTCCTGACCGGGCAGGAGCGGTGCAGAATCCAGACGCCGCGATCCATGACGGATCGCGGCGTTTTCATCGCCGGGTCAGGCGACCCGCCCCAGCAACAGGAACTCGATCAGCGCCTTCTGGGCATGAAGGCGATTGCCGGCTTCCTGCCAGACCACGGCGCGTGGGTCGTCGAGCAGGGTGGCGCTGATCTCCTCGCCGCGATGGGCCGGCAGGCAGTGCAGGAAGATAGCCTCTTGCCCGGCCAGATCCAGCAACGCTTCGGTGACCTGGAAGCCGGTGAAGTCACGTTCGCGCTTGGCCTGCTCTTCCTCCTGGCCCATCGACGCCCAGACGTCCGTGGTGACCAGGTCGGCATCTCGAACGGCTTCGCCAGGATCGCGCACGATGACGGCGTGCTCGCCTGCGGCCTCGAGAATGTCCCGACGTGGCTCGTAACCCTCCGGACAGCAGATGCGCAGCTGGAAATCGAACCGGCGCGCGGCGTTGATCCAGGAGTGGCACATGTTGTTGCCGTCACCGATCCAGACGGCCGTCTTGCCCTTGACCGGCCCGCGGCATTCGGTCCAGGTCATGACGTCGGCCAGCAGCTGGCAGGGGTGGTAATCGTCGGTCAGGGCGTTGATCACCGGCACGGAGCTGGCGGCGGCGAACTCCTCCAGGCCGGCATGGGAGAAGGTGCGGATCATCACCGCGTCGACCATCTCCGAGAGCACCCGCGCGGTATCCGCGATCGGCTCCCCACGGCCGAGCTGGGTGTCCCGCGATGACAAAAACAGCGCATGGCCGCCGAACTGCGCCATGGCGGTCTCGAACGACACCCGGGTTCGCGTCGAGGACTTCTCGAAAATCATCGCCAGGGTGCGGTTGCTGAACGGCGTGTAGACGGGGCCGTTGGTCTTCAGGCGGTTCTTGATCGTGATCCCGCGCTGGATCAGATAATCGAGCTCGTCGGCGGAGAGGTCCAGAAGGGTCAGAAAGTGGCGTGCGCTCATGGGCGGATTCCTGTCGTGACTTGACGTTGAGACATGGGCTTCAAGGCATGCGGCATCATCCCGGCGCGCCGCACTGAAAACTCGATCGGTGACCGTGCCCGCCATGGCGGCTGCCACCAGAAAAAGAAAAAAGCGCCGCGGGCGAAGCGCCCGGTGGGGCGTTTCGCTAGGCGGCGCCACGATCGATGCCATGGGGAGCCGCGCCCTGGGCGGGCGTCGGCGGCCAGCGTCGATCCGTGCGAAAGCCAATCATCCTAACCAGACCCCGTGAGCGGCGCAACGCCGCGGGATACCTTCAGAGGAGGGCGGGGGTGTTTTCGGCCGGTGTCATCAGTAGAATGGTGTCACGGTCTTTTATATTCGCGCACACGCGAAGGGTGGGCCAGCGGCTCTCTCTTCCCGCTACAGGACGTCTCATGAGCGATACCATCGAAGCGATCAAGCAGCAGATCAGTGACAACGCCATCCTGCTCTACATGAAGGGATCGCCCCAGCTGCCCCAGTGCGGCTTCTCGGCCCAGGCGGTTCAGGCGTTGATGGCATGCGGCGAGAAGTTCGCCTTCGTCAACATCCTCGACAACCCGGACATCCGGGCGGAGCTGCCCAAGTACGCCAGCTGGCCGACGTTTCCCCAACTGTGGATCGACGGCGAGCTGGTGGGCGGCTGCGACATCATCGTCGAGATGTACCAGAACGGTGAGCTGGAGCCCATGGTCAAGGCTGCCGCGGCCAAGTCCGCCGAAGCCCCGAGCGACGGCTGAGCCGGCGCTTCCCAAGCTGCCGTGAAATGAAAGGCGCCCCGTCCCAGGACGGGGCGCCTGTCGTTTCAGCGTTCAGATATCGTCAAGACCCTGCTCCTTCATCGCCAGATTCCAGCCGCCCAGGTCCTTGAAGCGGTTGACGATGGCGCAGAACAGCTCCGCCGTGCGTTCGGTATCGTAGCTCGCCGAGTGGGCCGACGAGTTGTCGAATTCGATACCCGCTGCCTGGCAGGCCCGCGCCAGCACCGTCTGGCCGTAAGCCAGTGCCGAGAGCGACGCGGTGTCGAAGCTGGAGAAGGGATGAAAGGGATTGCGCTTGATATTGCAGCGATTGACGGCAGCGTTGAGAAATCCCTGATCGAAGGAGGCGTTGTGGCCGACGAGGATGGCCCTCGAGCAGTCGTGGGATTTGATGGTCTTGCGAATCGGCTTGAAGAGTCCGTCCAGCGCTTCACGCTCGCTGACGGCGATCTGCTTGCGGAAGGCGCTGGAGAGGTCGATGCCGGTGAAATCCAGGGCGGACTGTTCGACGTTGGCGCCCTCGAAGGGCTCGACATGAAAGGCAATGGTATCCAGTGGCAGCAGGTTGCCCTGATCGTCCATGGTCAGCGGCACGGCGGCGATTTCCAGGATCGCATCCGTGGCCGAATTGAACCCGCCGGTTTCGACGTCTACCACGACCGGGAGATATCCGCGAAAACGCTGCGCCATCAGCTCTTTCGTGCTGGCGTCCGACATGCAATGACTCCCATTCCCTTGGTGTGGTAGTGGTAATGTGTAGAGGAAACCGCAGTCATGAAACCGCGTAGAGTCTAGCAGTTTCGGCCATTGCCGTCCCGTCGCTCGGTGTTCGTGGCGGGCCGGGAGCGTTATAATTTCGGGCTGCACCGTTCGCCGATTGCCGCACGTCAAAGAACGACATACCTTGCCCGTCAATTCAAACTTGCTAAGGAGCTATCGCATGTCCGATGTCAAAAAGGTCGTCCTCGCCTATTCCGGCGGCCTTGACACTTCCGTGATCGTGAAGTGGCTGCAGGAAACCTACGCTTGCGAAGTGGTCACCTTTACCGCCGATATCGGTCAGGGCGAAGAGGTCGAGCCGGCGCGAGCCAAGGCGCAGGCGCTGGGGGTCAAGGAGATCTACATCGAGGACCTGCGAGAAGAGTTCGTTCGCGATTACGTCTACCCGATGTTCCGGGCCAACACCATCTACGAGGGCGAGTACCTGCTGGGCACGTCCATCGCGCGGCCGCTCATCGCCAAGCGTCTGATCGAAATCGCCAACGAGACCGGTGCCGACGCGATCTCCCACGGCGCCACCGGCAAGGGCAACGACCAGGTGCGCTTCGAACTGGGCGCCTACGCCCTGAAGCCGGGGGTCAAGGTCATCGCGCCGTGGCGCGAGTGGGACCTGAACTCCCGCGAGAAGCTGATGGCGTACTGCGAGGACAATGACATCCCGGTCGACTTCTCCAAGAGCAAGAAGAAGTCGCCGTACTCGATGGATGCCAACCTGCTGCACATCTCCTACGAGGGCGGCATTCTCGAGGACCCGTGGGCCGAGGCGGAAGAGGAGATGTGGCGCTGGAGCGTGGCGCCGGAAGCCGCGCCTGACAAGCCGACTTACATCGAGCTGACCTACGAGAATGGCGACGTCGTCGCCATCGACGGCGAACCGCTCAAGCCGCACGAGGTGCTGGCCAGGCTCAACAAGCTGGGTGGCGACAACGGCATCGGCCGTCTCGATATCGTCGAGAACCGCTATGTCGGCATGAAGTCCCGCGGCTGCTATGAAACGCCGGGCGGCACCATCCTGCTGCGGGCGCATCGCGCCATCGAGTCGTTGACGCTCGACCGCGAGGCGGCGCATCTCAAGGACGAGCTGATGCCCAAGTACGCCAAGACCATCTACAACGGTTACTGGTGGAGCCCGGAGCGCCGCATGCTGCAGGCCGCCATCGACGAAACTCAGGCGTTCGTCAACGGCGTGGTGCGAATGAAGCTCTACAAGGGCAGCGCGACGGTGGTCGGGCGCAAGTCCGAGCAGTCGCTGTTCGACGAGTCGATCGCCACGTTCGAGGATGATGCCGGCGCCTACGATCAGAAAGATGCCGAAGGCTTCATCAAGCTCAATGCGCTGCGTCTGCGGATCGCGGCAGGCAAGGGCCGCTCCGCGAGCTAGCGCCGTCCGGTCCAACCCTTGATGCCGATACCTGCCGTGTCGGCATCCGAATCGGGAGCAACGTATGCTGAAGAAACTGTTCTCCGGGCTGCTGGGCGGTGGCTATGCCAAACCCGCCACGCCCACAAAAGAGCTCAAGCCGGTCGAGTACAAGGGGTTTCTGATCGTCCCCGAGCCGCAGGATGTCGGAGGCCAGCATCGGGTCAGTGGTTGGATTCGCAAACCGGTCGAGGGCGGTGAGACCCTGGAGCGCCGCTTCGAGCGTTCGGATGTGGTTCCGGGCGAAGATGCCTGCGTGGAACTGACGATCGCCAAGAGCCAGCGATATATCGACGATGTCGGCGATGAGATGTTCGAGCAGCAGCATTGACGACGACCGGTCGAACTCGAGGACGGCGCCTGGGTGGCGCCGTTTTCGTCAGTGGCGGCTTCAGCGATAACTTCCTATGGTTAAGGGCATTCCCGCCGGCCGCTGAATGTCCTGGCGGCCAGGAGAGTTGAAAAAACGGCAAGGAAGCGCTGACATGATCACTGTTCATCATCTCGAGAACTCCCGCTCGCAGCGTATCCTGTGGCTGCTGGAGGAGCTGGGTGTCGAGTACGAGATTCGGACCTATCGACGCGACCCCAAGACCATGCTGGCCCCCGCGGAGCTGAAGCGGATCCATCCGCTCGGCAAGTCGCCCATCATCACCGACGACGCTCATACCGTCGCCGAATCCGGTGCGATCGTCGAGTATCTCGTCTCCCGCTACGGTGGCGATGCCCTGGTGCCAGAGGCCGGCACGCCGGAGCGGCTGCGCTACACCTACTGGCTACACTACGCCGAAGGGTCGGCCATGCCGCTGCTGGTGATGAAGCTGGTCTTCTCGAAGCTGGGCAAGCCGCCGGTGCCCGCGGTCATTCGACCGATCGGCCGGCTGCTGGCCAATGGCGCCCGCCAGAAATTCCTCGACCCCCAGCTTGGGCTGCATCTCGACTACTGGGAGAGTGAACTGCGTCAGCACCCGTGGTTCGCAGGCGATGAATTCAGCGCGGCCGACATTCAGATGAGCTTTCCGCTGCTGGCGGCGGAAAGTCGTGCCGATCTGGCCCAGCGTCCTAATATTAAAAGAGTATTGCAGCAGATACGCGATCGTCCGGCCTATCAACGAGCGATCGAGAAGGGCGGGGAATTCCGGTTGTGAAGCCTTCCGAATCCACGTCGGTCGAGGTGGGGTGATCGGAACGGTATTTCCCGCGCGAATTGGCGGCATTGTCCGTCATCCGTGCATTGCCATGGATTGAGGAGTGTCTATGCGTGTTTTTACCTGGAAGTCCGCCGTCGTGATGGGGTTGAGTAGTGCCGGCCTGGCATCGTCTCTCGCCTGGGCCCAGGCGCAGCAGAGCGATTCGCCGTTCGACCAGCAACCCGAGGCGCGCCTGGCCTGCGAAAGACTCAAGACCCAGATCGACCAGCCCATCCGTGACAATGGGGCCCGGCATTTCCTGCTCGAGATCGTCGACAACGCCCAGGTCGACGATGACGTGGTGAGAGAGGGGGAAGCCTTTGCCGGCGCCGAAGTGGTCGGCAGCTGTGATGGCGGCACGCGCAAGATCGTCTACAGCCGTGACGGAGCGACCGAAATGAGCGCTACGCCACCGAGAGAGGAGGCATCGACCACCGATGCCTCGGGCAGCGCCGTGAACGGTGATGGCAGCAGCTTGCCGGAGACCACGTCCACCGCGCCGGAATCCATGGGCCAGGACCCGGTGCCGACCCGGCAGCCCGAGAATGGAGAGGCCGGGCAGGAGCCGGAATCGAGCCCCTGACACCCCTGACAACGGCTATCGACATCAGGCGATATCGATCTTGTCCGGGTATTCGCACAGGTCCTCGATCACGCAGCTCCCGCAGCGCGGCTTGCGTGCCAGGCAGGTGTAGCGGCCATGCAGGATCAGCCAGTGGTGGGCATCCTTGAGATAAGCCCTGGGGACATGGCGGAGTAGCTTCTGCTCGACCTCCAGCACATTCTTGCCCGGGGCGAGCCGGGTGCGGTTGGCAACGCGGAAGATGTGCGTATCCACTGCCATGGTCAGCTCGCCGAATGCCGTGTTCAGAATCACATTGGCGGTCTTGCGCCCCACGCCGGGTAGCGCCTCCAGTCCTTCCCGGGTGCGCGGAATGTCTCCGTCGTACTGCTCGGCCAGGATATGGCAGGTCTTCATCAGGTTCTCGGCCTTGGTGTTGTAGAGGCCGATGGTCTTGATGTGCTCCTTCAGCCCGTCGAGTCCAAGATCGATGATCGCCTGCGGCGTATTGGCCACCGGAAACAGCCTCGCGGTCGCCTTGTTCACGCCCACGTCCGTCGCCTGCGCCGACAGCAGTACCGCTGCCAGCAGCTCGAACGGGGTCGACCAGTTCAACTCGGTCGTCGGTTCGGGGTTGTGGGCCTTGAGGCGGGCAAAGATCTGCTCTCGCTTGGTGGCGTTCATGATGTCGTTCCCCGATGGTCGCCTGCGTCTCCGGCAGGCGGGTTGGCGGGCGCTCGGCTGGCCAGGGAGATCAGCCGCTCCGCCTCGTGTATCTTGTCCCACGCCTGCCCGATGCCCGCCTGATCGCCCTGACGCTGGAAATGGGCGAGCTCCTGGCGCGCCTTGCGCATTGCCTGCTCCGCTGCCGCCACGGCGATATGCTGGTGATCGCGCGTGGCGCTCCGGTCCGGTGCCGGCGCGGAGTCGAGTCGTCGGTTCAAGGCGTCGAGCTGATCGTCGAATCCCGCCAGGCGCTCGAGAAGTGCGGGGCGCTGCGCCTCCTCGGCTCTGTCCAGTTGGCGTTGCAGGCGTTTTCGACGCGCAGTCAGGGTCGCCACCTGCGCCTTCAGGGCGGTAACGTCGACATCGGCGGGCCGTTCACGTGATGCCGCTGGTGCCTCGGTCACCTGCCGTGCCGCCGCGGCGCGGCGTCGCTCGCGCTTGCGGCGTTTCTCTTCCGCTCTGACGGCCAGTCGCCGGTTGCGCGCCTCGAAGCGTCGGCGTCCGTTGGCGGCCCGCCAGTCGAGATAGCGTTGACGCTCGGCCGTATCGGCGGCGTTCTGCCACTGCGGATGCGCGACGAGATCGATGCAGTCCACCGGGCAGGGCGCGATACACAGTTCGCAGCCGGTGCATTCGGATTCGATGACCGTGTGCATCTGCTTGGCGGCACCGAGAATGGCATCGACGGGGCAGGCCTGGATGCACTTGGTGCAGCCGATGCATTCGGCCTCGCGAATCACGGCCAGCAACGGTGTCTGGGGCGGCTCGATCAGTTCGAGAGGCGGTTGGCCGGTGAGCGCTGCCAGTCGGTCACGCGTGGCCTCGCCACCGGGCGGGCAGCGGTTGATCGCCTCGCCCTCCACGATCGCCTCGGCGTAGGGGCGGCAGCCGTCATGGCCGCACTTGCCGCATTGGGTCTGCGGCAGTTCGGCATCGATACGTTCGACGGTGATAGCGGCTGTCATGGGGTTTCCGAAATAGCGGGACGAACGGCCGCCCCCTGGCAGGGACAGTGCGGCATTATAGACTTTTGCCACGCACGCTTCGAGATTCTGGCCTGCAATTGGGCCCAAGCAAAACGCGCGACCGAGGCCGCGCGTTCATCGAATATGACTCCGCCGGCTAATCAGGTGACTCGCTGGCCGGGCTTGGCGCCGCTGTCCGGCGACATCAGATAGATTCCGTCTTCATCGCCCGCGGCCAGCACCATGCCTTCGGAGACGCCGAAGCGCATCTTGCGCGGCGCCAGGTTGGCGACCATCACCGTCAGCCGGCCTTCCAGCGCCTCCGGCGCATACGCCTTGCGGATGCCGGAGAACACGGTGCGCGTTTCGCCCCCCAGGTCGAGGGTCAACTCGAGCAGCTTGTTGGAGCCTTCGACATAGCTGGCCTTCTCGATCCTGGCGATGCGCAGGTCGACCTTGATGAAATCGTCGAACGCGATCTCGTCGCCGATCGGCTCGTCCACCAGTGGCGTATTCTGGAGCGCTTCGGCGGGGTTCGAGGGGGCTTTTCCGGTCAATTTCTTCTCCTCCTCGAGCACCTCCTTGGAGGCCTCGATCATCGATTCGATCCTATCGCTCTCGACACGGGTCATCAGCGGCTTGAACTTGCCGATGACATGACCTTCCAGTACCTGCTGGCGGCTCGCCCAGGCGAGGCTGTCGACCTGCAGGAACCGTCGCGCCTGCTCGGCCATTGCCGGCACCACCGGCTGCAAGTAGACCATCAGGGTGCGGAACAGATTGATCCCCACCGAGCAGATATCGATCACTTCCTGCTCGCGACCGCCTTCCTTGGCCAGCACCCACGGCGCCTTGTCGGCGATGTAGGTATTGGCCTCGTCGGCGAGTTCCATCACCTTGCGCATGGCGCGGCCGAACTCACGGGCCTCGAAATCGGCGGCGATCTCGTCGCCGGCGTGGATGAACCTGGCGACGAGTTCCGGTTCGGCGCAGGTCGAAGAGAGCTGCCCGTCGGCGAGCTTGTTGATGAAGCCCGCGCAGCGGCTGGCGATATTGACCACCTTGCCGACCAGGTCCGAGTTGACCCGCGCCGCGAAATCCTCGAGGTTGAGGTCGAGATCGTCGACCCGGGAGGTCAGCTTGGCGGCGAAGTAGTAGCGCAGGTATTCCGGGTTGAGATGCTCGGCGTAGGTCTGCGCCTTGATGAAGGTGCCGCGGGACTTCGACATCTTGGCGCCGTTGACGGTGACGAAACCGTGGCAGTTGACGCCGGTCGGCGTGCGCATGCCGGCGCCTTCGAGCATTGCCGGCCAGAACAGCGCATGAAAGTAGACGATGTCCTTGCCGATGAAGTGATAGACCTCGGCGTTGGAGTCCGCCTTCCAGTAGCTGTCGAAATCGAGACCTTCGCGGTCGCACAGGTTCTGAAAGCTCGCCAGATAGCCGATCGGCGCGTCCAGCCAGACGTAGAAATACTTGCCCGGCGCATCGGGGATCTCGAAGCCGAAGTAGGGCGCATCGCGGGAGATGTCCCACTCGTTGAGACCGGCCTCGAACCACTCCTGCAGCTTGTTGGCGATCTGCGGTTGCACGCGACCAGAGCGCGTCCACTGCTTGAGGAACTCCTCGAAGTTCGGCAGCTTGAAGAAGTAGTGGGTCGAAGTGCGCACTTCCGGCGTGGCGCCACTGATCGCCGACACCGGATTGATCAGCTCCGCCGGGGTGTAGGTCCCACCGCAAACTTCGCAGTTGTCGCCGTACTGGTCCTCGCTGCCGCACTTCGGGCAGGTGCCCTTGATGAAACGGTCGGCCAGGAACAGACCCTTGACCGGATCGTACATCTGCTCGATGTCGCGGGTGCTGATATGGCCGGCATCGCGCAGTGCGGTGTAGATGCGCTCGCTGGGGAGGCGGTTCTCTTCGGAATGGGTCGAGTGGTAGTTGTCGAAGGCCACGCCGAACCGGGCGAAGTCCGCCTGGTGCTCCTGGCTGACCTTGCTGATCAACTGCTCCGAGGTGATGCCTTCCTGCTCGGCCCGCAGCATGATCGCGGTGCCGTGGGCGTCGTCGGCGCAGACGTAGTGGCACTCGTGGCCGCGGCTCTTCTGAAAGCGTACCCAGATATCGGTCTGGATGTACTCCAGCAGATGGCCCAGGTGGATCGAGCCGTTGGCATAAGGCAGCGCGCTGGTGACGAGGATCTGGCGCGAAAGCGAGGCGTTGTTCGACATGGCGACTGGAACATTCCCGTAACGAAACCCGAGGCGGCGCGGTATCGAAGGCCCCGCCGGGTGGATAGGCTGTAAACGTGGTCGACGATTGTAGCACCGATGGCGGGGGCTTTGCGTCGGGTGCGAGCGGGGTCATGGGCATTGTCCCGGCTGGCCGCGGGCGAGGGCCTTCAGGGCGGTCCGGACCGTTTCTGTTCTATGCTGCCGGTAACGATCTCTCCTCCCATGTGGGCCCCATCCCTGAACAGAGGTGATTCCCATCGCTCTCCATCGTCATGGCTGGCGCACCGCCGGTCTCTCCGTCGTCTTCCTCTGGTTCGCCATCGGCGGCATCGGCCATTTCGTGATGCTGGACGCCTTCGCGTCGATCATCCCGCCGGGTTTGTCCTGGCCCGACGCGGCGGTGCTGATCAGCGGCTTCTTCGAACTGCTGGGGGCGGTCGGCATCTTGCTGCCGCGCTTTCGCGCGCTGGCAGGCTGGGGACTGGTGGTGCTGACCATCTGCGTGACGCCGGCCAATGTCTACATGTGGCTCCATCCAGAGCGGTTTCCCCAGGTCCCCGAGTGGCTGCTGTTGTGGCGATTGCCGTTCCAGGTCTTGCTGCTGCTGTGCATCTTGGCTTCGACGCAGCGCCGGTTTCCCGGCTGGCCAGCATCTACGCAAGACTAGGATCCAGTTCACATCTTCTAGGGTGTTACAGTTAGCGGCCAAACCGTTATCGCCGACCGTTGCTCAAGGAACCCCGGATGGCCGAAATCGATCTTTCCCAGTCACTATGGATGCTGCTCTTCTTCGTCGCGCTGGGTTGGCTGGCGGCGCGGCGATTGAGGGTCGATCCTCGGCCGATAGCGACGCTGCTCGTCTACATCATTTCACCGCTGACCTTCTTCCATGGCCTGACCCAGGGGCAGCCCAGTGCCGACAAGCTGGTACTGACGCTCAGCGTGCTGCTGCTGGCGACCTGCCTCTGTCTTGCGGTCAACTGGGTAGCCAGCCGCTTTTTTGCCGAACAGGAACGGGCGCTACTGGCCTTTTCCGCCGGGACCGGCAATACGGGCTATTTCGGTTTCCCGATCGCGCTGGTGCTGCTGCCGCCGGAGGGGGTCACGCTCTATCTCTTCTGCATGCTGGGCGTCTCGCTCTACGAGTTCACGGTCGGTTTCTATGTCAGCGCCAGGGGACGTTTCTCGGTGAAGGAGAGCCTGACCCGACTGGCGAGGCTGCCGCTGATCTACGCGTTCGCGGCCGGCATGCTGGTCAGCGCTCTCGGCTGGCAGGTGCCGGACGTCGTCGCGGATGGGCTCGACTACTTCAAGTACTGTTTCACGGTGCTGGGGATGATGATCATCGGCATGACGCTGGGGCGCGTGACGTGGCGGGAGTTCGACCTGCGCTTCGTCGCCGGCTGCGTGCTGGTGCGCTTCGTCGTCTGGCCACTGGCGACGCTAATGATGGTGCTGCTGCTGCGGATGAGCGTGGGCGTCTCGGACTCGCTGGCGCTGGCATTTCTGCTCATCGGCGCCGTCCCCATGGCCGCCAATGTGGTGGTCATCGCCATGGAGCTGGAGATTCGCCCCGAGAAGGGCGCCATCGCCGTACTGATCACCACACTGGCCGCACCCTTGCTGATACCGGTCTATCTCGGGTTCGCGCTGCCGTGGGTGCTCTCCTTCTGAGTGCTCTCCGAACGGAAAGGGACGGGTGTCGGCCACCGTGCAATCGAATAGCGTGACGCAACAGGGTTTCATTCTGACCCGCCAATGGCAGGACACGCCGACCGGTACCGAGGTATCGCTTTGGCTGGCCACCGATGACGGGCCGCGACTGGTGCGCCTGCCGCCGCAGAGATCGGTGGCTTTCGTCCCGGCTGATCAGCGCGAGAGCGTCGAGCGCTCGATTCGCCATGAGCGCGATGTCGAACTGCGCGAACTCGAGCTGAAGGACTTCGATCTCCGTCCGGTGCTCGGCCTCTACTGTCGCCAGCATCGGCAGTTGATGAACCTGGAGCGACGTCTCGCCGACGCCGGTGTCGATCTGCTCGAGGCCGATATCCGACCGCCGGACCGTTATCTGATGGAGCGTTTCATTACCGCGCCGGTCGTTGCAATGGCGACCCAGGCGGCCGACGGTTCCCTGGTCGATGCCCAGTTGAAGCCGGCGCCGGACTATCGGCCGCAGCTGACACTCTGCTCGCTGGACATCGAGACCAGCGAGCGCGGCGAGCTCTACTCGATCGGCCTGCATGGATGCGGCCAGCGCATCGTCTACATGCTGGGGCCGCCGGCGGGCAACGGGAGCAAGGCCGATCGCGAGCGGGATTTCGAACTCGTCTACTGCGACTCCCGCGCCGATCTGCTGCACGCGCTGAACGGCTGGTTCGCGCGCTTCGACCCGGATGCGATCATCGGCTGGAGCGTGATCCAGTTCGACCTGCGCCAGCTGCAGCGTCACGCAGATCGCCTGAATGTCGCCTTGCGGCTGGGGCGAGGCGGAGCGCCGGTGGAGTGGCGGGCGCATGGTCAC
>NZ_CEXLVS010000060.1:0-18355 GCF_982684285.1 Salinicola sp.
CCGGACTTGCCGAGGAAGGCACCGAACAGGATGAACAGGATGATGTAGCTCGCCGAGACCCCGATCGCCGTACCCAGCAAGCCCTCGGTGATGTACACCAGGTGCGAGACGATCTGCTTGCACGTCGCGAGAACGATCGCCTCGTTCACCTGCGGATAGAACGAAAGCTTGGCGTAGAAGCCGTAGACCAGGAACAGCGAGGCCAGGATCGTCAGCCCCCAACCCGTGACGCGCCGGGTGGCATCCAGCACCAGCAGGATCGCCACGAAGCCGCCCACCATGTCGACATTGTTGATGCGCCCCGCCGAGGCGATGACACGATCCGACACCGTCAGCATGTAGACACCGATCCCGAACGCCACCAGCGCCACGACCGCATCCCCCCACGGCACCCGATCACGGGCCCCCTTGCGGGTCAGCGGATAGAGGATGAAGGCCAGCCCCAGCAGGGTATAAAGGTGGATGCTGCGCTGGGCGACATCGACCAGCGGCCCCGAAAACGAGGTGTAGAGGTGAAATAGCGCCAGCAGCACCGACACCGCCGTGACGAACTGGATCACCCCATGCGGCAGTCGATCCCGGACCAGGCTCTCACGATCGAATTTCTCCAGCGCTTCCTTGACCGACGGATCCTCGGGACCATCGGCGGAAACCGTGACTTTTTGTTCGGACATTTCTCATCCTCGCCAGGCGGGATCTACGATAACCAGGGCCGCACCAGTGCCGGCAAGGCCTGCCACAACGGCACCCTGAGTATGGAAAAGGTCAATATGATGGGAGGGTCGCCACGCGACAGGGGAATGGTATGGCCGGCGAAAATCAGGCGGTAATGCTCTTCCACCGCCGCTTGCACCGCCAGCGGATCGACCACGCGATCGATCCCCGTCATCACTACCCACCCATCCTCGAGATGGGTCTCGGTACCGGCATGCGACGGTACGCCAGCGCCGAAGGTCTTGAAGCGCGTCCCGGTGATCTCGATGGCGTCATCGGCGGTCACCTCGAACCACTCTTCCCAGTCTTCCTTCTCGACCGAGTGCATCCAGCGCAGCGTGAAGGTCGTGCCCTGCCACCCAGGAAAGGCAAACCGCCACTGGGGTCCGTCGCGCACGACGAGCCACGGTAGCGGATACAGCACGGTGGCGATCACCAGGATCGCCACCGCCGCCAGACTCGGTGCTGTCTTACGCGTCATGGCTTGCCGGACACGCGGTCACCCACGCTCAGGATTGCGGTTCTTTGTCCTGGGCGTTCTCGTTGCCGTTGGTGTCGCTACCTTCGGTAGGCTCGATATTGTCTTCCGGCGTCTCGGCGCTGGTCTGCTTGGCCGGTTCGGCTTCGGTGCCATCGGCTTCGGTCGTGGCCGCTTGCTCGTTGGCCGACATGGAGGCGGTCTCTTCCGAGAGATCGCTGTTGTCGCCAGCGGTCGTGGCGTCATCA
The DNA here is from genome assembly GCF_982684285.1 of Salinicola sp. Classification (NCBI taxonomy): domain Bacteria; kingdom Pseudomonadati; phylum Pseudomonadota; class Gammaproteobacteria; order Oceanospirillales; family Halomonadaceae; genus Salinicola; species Salinicola sp. Next base: position 1,441 of record NZ_CEXLVS010000060.1, read on the forward strand.
CCGGAGGTCGCCTCCGCGGAGCGCGCCAGCGTCTCGTAATACGCCTTGGCGCCCGGATGTAGCGGCACGACCAGATTCTGGTCCATGGTCGCAGGATCGAACTGCTTGAGTGCACCGACGGAAACGCTGCCGGACTCGAGATAGTCGTGGAAGCGCTTGGCCAGATCCTCGGCGACGTCGTCCCGCATGGAGGAGGGCACGATCATGATGTTGCGGATCGCCACCGTATCCACGGCATCGCCCAGGTTGTAACGCTCGGGGGCGCCAGCCGGGATTTCGTAGTTCTCGTAGTACGGATATTTCTCCAGCAGCGTGGAGGCGACGTCACCGCTGACCGGTACGAAGGTGATGTCGGTGCTCTGCATCAGGCCGGTGATACTGGAGTTGGGAACGCCGGAGGTGAAGAACGCGGCATCGAGGTTGCCATTGCTCATCTCGGTGACGCTATCGGCGTAACCGGTATGGCTGACCTGGGCCAGGTCATCGTAGCTCAGTCCCGCGGACTCCAGCACCTTGGCGGCGCTCTGCTCCACACCGGATCCGACCTTGCCGACGCCGACGCGCTTGCCTTTCAGGTCGGCAACGCTGTGAATATCGCTATCGGCGGTGGCGACGATCTGCACCACGTTGGGATACATCCCGGCGATGGTTTCGATGTCGGCGGGCTGGCCGTCGAACTGGTTCTGGCCCTTTACCGCGTCATAGGCGACGTCGCTCATCACGATGGCGACCTGGTTAAGGCCGTCGTTGATGTTGTTGATGTTCTGCACGGAGGCGCCGGTCGAGACCACCTGCACGCCGTCGACCAGGTCGCTCTTCTCGAATACCCCCTTCAGCGCCCCGCCGATGGGGTAGTAGCTACCGCCGGTCCCGCCGGTACCGAAGATCAGGTTGACGGGTTCGCCGCCACCGCTGCCTTCGCTACTGCCGCTGCCGGAGGCGTCGGAAGCGGCCATCTCCTGGGTGTCGGAACCGGAACCGGAGGACTGGGATTCCTGCTGGGAGGACGACGGCTCCTGAGTCTCGCTCTTAGCCTGATCATCGCCGTCGTCGCCGCAGCCCACCAGCAGCGCGCCGGACAGGCCCAGTGCCGCGACCAGCATCCCTGTGCGTAACATCATGGTTCACCCCGTCATTTTGAATACCATCGGCCGGTCGGCCGAAGAAAAAGACACAACACAATCACACAAGAGTAAGGAACGCCCGGCGCCGATACCATGCCTGAGCCGCCACATACCACTAAAGTCTAAGATCCGTCGGATTCCTGCGAGACTACCCGCTGTACCAAACCGCCAATGGTCAGGCCCTGGGCCAGAATCGAGAACAGCACGATGAGGTAGGTCACCATCACAATGGTATTTCGGTAATCGCTCTCGGGCAGGCCCAGCGCCAAGGCCACCGAGATGCCACCTCGCAGCCCGCCCCAGGTCAGCACACGCGTGGTTCCGTGACGAAAATGGACCCACCGGTTCAATATGGCAATGGGTAGACCGATGGTGAGCAGGCGCGTCACCAGAATGACGACGATGATCGGGCCAGCAACGATGAGGTACGACCACTCGAAGGGAATCAGCAGCAGCTCGAGGCCGATCAGTACGAACAGCACCGCGTTCAGGATCTCGTCGATGAGCTCCCAGAAGCCATCGACGTAGCGCCGGGTCGTCTCCGACATGGCGTGTTCGCGCCCGCGATTGCCGATGAACAGCCCGGCGATGACCATCGAGATGGGCCCCGAGACCTGCAGATGCGTCGCCAGCGTGTAGCCACCCAGCACCAGCGCCAGCGTCACCAGCACTTCGATCTGGTACTGGTCGATGCTCTTCATCAACCGGTAGGCGACATACCCCATCACCAGCCCGAGCAGCATGCCACCGCCCGCCTCTTCCAGGAACAGTATCGCGGAGTGCGCCACCGTCAGCGCCTCTGTCGCGGTCGCCGCCCCCAGCAACACGGTGAACACCACCACCGCGACCCCATCGTTGAACAGCGACTCGCCGACGATCTTGATCTCCATGTCCTCCGGCGCACCGGCACTGCGCATGATGCCGAGAACGGCAATCGGGTCCGTCGGCGAGATCAAGGCGCCGAAGACCAGGCAGTAGAGATAGGGCACGCCGATGTGGAAAGTGCGGAAGAGCCACCAGGCGGCACTGCCGATCACCACGGTCGAGATCACCACGCCGCCGGTGGCGAGCAGGCCGATCGAATAGCGATAGCGCTTCAACTGGTGAAAATCGACATGCAGCGCCCCGGCGAACAGCAGAAAAGAGAGCATCCCGTCCATCAGCAGGGCGTTGAAGTTGATCTGTCCCAGCCAGGCTTCGGCCCAGTCGGTGATCGCGTCGAATCCGAGATGGCTCGACGCGATAAGCAGCACCGACGTCACCAGCGAGATGAACATTACCCCGATCGTCGCGGGCAACTTGACGAACCGATAGTTGAACCACGCAAACAGCGCAGTGATCGTGATGAAGATGGCTGCAATTTCCAGCATCGGCTTCTTCCCTGTCGTCGCCGGCTCATCAAAAAAGCGGACCCGATTGGCGGGTCCGCTTTGTCCTGTACCGCTGGCCGAGCCCGAGGCTCTTCGTTATAGCCCGGCGGCGGCTCTCAGGGTCTCTGCCCTGTCCGTCTTCTCCCACGGGAAGGCGGTGAAGGTTTCGGTCTGGGTTTCACCGTTGACGTCGGTCCAGGTATAGCTGGACTCGAACGGCTCGCGGCCGAAGTGCCCGTAGGACGCGGTCAGTTGATACATCGGGTGGAGCAGGTCGAGCATCCGCGTGATCGCATGGGGGCGAAGATCGAAGTGCTCGCGCACCAGTTCGATGATCTTGGCCTCGCTGACCCGGGCGGTGCCGAAGGTGTTGATCGACACCGAGGTCGGCTCGGCGACGCCGATGGCGTAGGAGACCTGGATCTCGCACTTGTCGGCCAGTCCCGCGGCGACGATGTTCTTGGCCACGTAACGTCCGGCGTAGGCGGCGCTGCGATCGACCTTGGACGGATCCTTGCCGGAGAACGCGCCGCCGCCGTGACGCGCCATGCCGCCGTAGGTGTCGACGATGATCTTGCGCCCGGTCAGGCCGCAATCACCCACCGGGCCGCCGATCACGAACTTGCCGGTGGGATTGATATGGAAGCGGGTGTCGTCGTGGATCCACTTCGCCGGCAACACGTCGCGGATGATCAGGTCCTCCACCGCCTTGCGCAGGTCGTCCTGGGAGATGTCCGGATCGTGCTGGGTCGAGAGCACCACCGCATCGACCCCGTTGGGCTGGCCCTGGGCGTCGTAGCTGAAGGTGATCTGGCTCTTGGCGTCCGGGCGCAGCCACGAGAGCGTGCCGTTCTTGCGCAGCTCCGCCTGGCGCTCGACGAGACGATGCGAGTAGTGGATCGGCGCCGGCATGAAGGACTCGGTCTCGTTGGTGGCGTAGCCGAACATCAGGCCCTGGTCTCCCGCGCCCTGATCCTCGGGCTTGCTGCGGTCGACGCCCTGGGCGATATCGACACTCTGCTTGCCGATCAGATTGATCACGCCACAGGTTTCACCATCGAAGCCGACCTCCGACGAGGTATAGCCGATATCCATGATCACCTTGCGCACCAGATCTTCCAGATCGACCCAGGCGGTGGTGGAGATCTCGCCGGCCACGATGGCGACGCCGGTCTTGACCAGCGTTTCGCAGGCGACGCGCGCCTGCTTGTCGCGGGCGATGATGGCGTCCAGGACGGCATCGGAAATCTGGTCGGCGATCTTGTCCGGGTGACCCTCGGACACGGATTCGGAGGTAAACAGAGAGTATTCGCTCATGGCGTACGGAGATCCCTTCGTTCACTGGTTGCGGCCCGCGCGTGCGGCCCGCCTGACAAAACGCAGCGCCGCCGGTCGGAAGGACGGGTGAAACGACGCACGGCATCGCTGACCCGAGCGGGTCGGGACAGGGTACAAAAGTCTACACACAGAACAGCTAGCTGCCTATGTTTTGCCACCGACGCCATCGCTTTCGACACGCGTCGCGTCGCCTCACTCGGCGCCACTCCCATGCACGATGGAGACCAGCCGCTCGATGCCACCGCTCACGCCTTCGCGCTGCCAGGCGTTGCGGCCGAAGATCACCCCGCTGGCGCCGTTCTCCAGCGCATCGCGGGTAAAGCGCGTCAGCGCCTCGTCATCGTTCATCGCCGCGCCCCCCAGGACGAGCACCGGCACCGGACAACTCTCCACCAGAGCCCGCATATCCCTGGGGTCACCATTGTACTGCGCCTTGATCAGGTCGGCCCCCAGCTCGGCGGCGATCCTTGCGATTCGTGCGATCCGCTCGCCATCGAGCAGCCCCTCCTCCCTGGCCCCCCACACCACCGCCTCGACGATCAGCGGCAGCCCGATCGCCTCGCACTGACGCGCGGTCTCCGCCACCGCCTCGAGGTTGTCGGCCTCGCGTCGGGGGTCGTCGTAACCGGAGATCAAGCACATCACCACGGCATCCGCGCCCATCGCATGGGCCTGGGCGGGGGTGGCGATCATGCGGTGATGCTCCTCCCCCGCCAGGGTGAAGTCGCCCACCATCGGATAGTCGATTCGCAGCACGATTCTGGGGGCGCGGCTGTCGGCGAACAGATCCCCGCAGGACTTGAGCACGCCCGGCGACAGCAGTACCGCATCCGGTCGCGACGAGACGATGGCTTCGCAGGTGCGGCGTGCATCGATCGCATGCTCCACCGGGCCCGCCAGCAGCGTGCGATCGAACGCCACCATGCAGGTCAGGCCGGTCTCGCGGCGAAACAGCCGCCCCGTTCGCAATCCGCTGGCAGAAAGCATGCTGGTCATGACGCTGGCTCCTGAGTGGAGGAAGTCCCCTTGCGCGGGGCGTTTCCCGATGTGGAAGAGAGCGGCTCGTCGCCACTCGCCGTGGTGTCGTCGGCGCCCGGGCCGAGCGAGACACCGTGCGCGCGCACGGCGATCTCCCGTACCCTCTCGATCTCATCCCGGCAGCGGTCTTCCGACCACGCCAGGGCCCCGCTGCACAGCGTCGCGATCTCCTCGATCACCGCGCCGTCGAGCTGGCCGGCCAACGCGATCGGCAGACGCCGGAACAGCACGTCCGCCAGATGCTCGACGCGCTCGAAGCGGCAGACGAAATCGATCTCTCCGACACGATAAGCGGCCAGCGAATCCAGCGGCTGCTGGCGACAGGCACCGCCAGCGCTCATCCCCGCGCAGTGCCGTGCCACCGCTTCACCCCGGGTGCCGTAGCGATCCAGCAGGGTAATGGCCCGATGCCGGTCGCCCTCGCAGAGGGCGGTCACCCTGGTGAGCCACGCCTCCCGCGACGTCGCATCGCGGGGAAAGTCGCGCCCGCCACCGATGGCCAACTGCCGGGTATCGATCTCGCGACGGCGGCCCAGCCTCGCCAGCAGATCGTCGGCCACCTCTTCGGCAAACCCGCGAAACGTGGTCCATTTTCCACCCACCAGGGACAACACCGGCCAGGCGTGGATGCGATCCTCGACGATGGCGTGATCGCGGCTGATCTGGCCCGGATCGGCAGCGTCGCTGCGCGGCAATGGTCGCACACCGCTATAGCGGTAGCGGACCTGATCCGGACCGATCGTCACCTCGGGAAACAGGTAATGCACCGCTTCGAGCAGGTAATCGCGCTCGTCGTCGTCGCAGACGGCCTGGTCCGGGTCGGTGCAGCGGATGTCGGTGGCACCGACCAGCACATGACTCATGAACGGATAGATCAGGCAGATGCGACCATCGGGCGTGCCGAAGTAGATCATGCGCCCGTCGAGCTGATCGCGAATCTGGGGCACGTCGACGATCAGGTGCCCGCCCTTGGTGCCGCCGATATGCCGCGTTTCCTGCCCCAGCTGGCGATTGATCTCGTCGATCCAGGCGCCGCCGGCATTGACGATGATCCGCGGGCGAACCTGGAACGCGTTGCCCTCTTCATCGTCGAAGGTTATCGCTTCACCGTCACTCCCGGTCAGGGTAACGTGATTGAACGCCATCGCGCCGCGATGGGCTCTGCAGCCGTCGTCGATCAGTTCGAACCCGAGCCGCTCGGCCTGACTGATCGCCGCGTCGTAGTAGGTGTGCAGCGCCCTGACGTCATCCCGGATGTCCGGCAGCGATTCCCGTACCTTGCGCCCCAGCGTCACCGAATGACGCGGCATGCTGCGGAAATGGCGGCCGAGGAAATCGTAGAGCGTCAGCCCCGCTTCACTGATCAGGATACCGCGGTCGTCGATCTTTGCCGGCCGGCGGAAGAAACGCTGGATCGACGGCCAGATTCCGCCCCACCAGCTGTGCGTCGGCATCGCCGTGCGCAGCGGATGCACCACGTGCGGCGCGTTGCGCAGCAGCAGGTTGCGCTCGCGGGTCGACTGCGCCACCAACCGGAACTCGCCGGTCTCGAGATACTTGAGTCCACCATGGATCAGTCGCGACGGCGCGGCGCTGGCGCCGGCACAGAAGTCCTGCTTGTCGACGATCAGCGTATCGACGCCCTGCAGCGCCAGATCGCGGAACAGCCCGGCGCCGTTGATTCCGGCACCGATGATCAGCACCGACACCGCGGGATCCGCCCGCAGGCGATCCAGGGTCTGCCGGCGCGTCGGCGGCATGGCATTGGCGGGTTCCGTCATCGTCTTGCTCCCATCGTCGGCGTGGATTCCGCCGAAGTGTCGGGTGAATCCGGGGGCGACGCTTCGACGTCCAGCGTCGCCCATAGCGTTCTCATCCCTTCGATCAGACGCTGGTAGCGCTCGAAGCCCTGCTGACACGCGGCCTGGCGCTCCGAATCGGGGTTGTAGCGGTGGTCGACCTCGCAAAGCGACGTGGCCGACGCGATGGAGGGAAACACTTCGGCTGCCACCCCGGCGCAGATCGCGGCGCCCCAGGCCGCGGCCTCCTGGATTCGCGACGTTTCCAGCGATCGACCCAGCGAATCGGCGAACAGCTGGGCCAGCCGCGGCGAGTGACTGCCGCCGCCGGTGATGCGCACGCGCTCGATGGCGAAGGTCGAGGCCAGGGCATCGACATGCACCCGGTGATTGAACACCACCCCTTCCAGGATCGCACGCAGGACATGGCCACGGTCGTGCCATCCCTGGAGGCCGAACAGGCCGGCACTGGCCGGTTCATCGTAGGGCGAACCATAAAGGAACGGGTGGTAGACCAGTCGTGACGGGGTGCGGAAAGCGGCGTCCAGCGACGCTTCCATCTCGGCGAAAAAGGCGCCCGTGCCGCCATCTCCCGGCTGCCCCCACTGCCGGTGAAACCATTCGAGATTGCTGGAGGACGCCGGTGAAATCGCCATGTTGAGCCATTGGCCAGGGCGTAGCCCGTTGCGTGTCGCCCAGCGCGGATCGGGCTTGGGCGCGTCGGAAAAGACCTCGTTGATGCTGAAGGTGCCGGCCGCGATGGTCAGCGTGTCCGACGCGACGTTGCCCAGCCCCACCGCGCTGGCGGTAACGTCATGCAACCCCGTGGCGACCGGCGTACCGGTTTTCAGGCCGGTGGCGCGCGCTGCCGACTCGCAGACCTGGCCGGCGACCTCCTCGGGCAGGCGAACGTCGGGCAGGGCCTCGAACACCGATGCGATGCCCAGCATCGACAGTGCGTCGCGACTGTAGCGCTGGGTGTTGACGTCGGTGTAGCCGGTGCTGGCCTCGGTGAAGTCGGTGGCGATCTCGCCGGTCAGCTTGAATCGCAGCCAGTCCTTGCAGGTCAGGACGTGGGCGAGAGCGGCGTAGCGCTCGGGCTGGTTGGCCCGCAGCCACGCCAGCAAGGTCACCGGCGAGAAGGCGAAAGGCATCTGCCCGATCCGCGCCAGCGCCTCGTCGCGTATGCCCTGCTGGCACCAGCGCTCGACGATACCCGCGGCACGACTGTCCAGCGAGGTGATGGCGTGGCCGAGCGGCTCACCCTTGCGATCCAGGGGGTAGAGCCCGTCGCCGTGGGCCGTGACGCCCACCGCCAGTATCTCGCCGCCCTCCAGGCCGGCGGCCGCCAGGGCGGCACGTATCGATTCGGCAGCGCTCGTCCAGGCGACTTTCATGTCACGCTCGACCCAGTGCGCCTGGGGATGCTCGAGCCGGGAAGATTCCCGCCCGATCCCCACGACGTTGCCCTGGGTATCGAAGATCACCGCCTTGGTGGAACTGGAGCCACCGTCCAGCCCCAGCAGATAACCGCGTGACATGGCTGCCTCCCGTTGATTTCGTCTCCCGACACGCCTGCCTATGGCGCGAGAGCTTCGCGAGCGCCATTTCTAACACTATTTTGTGATACATGGACGTTAGACGATGGTGTTAAATCAAAACATGAATATCAATAAATTATTTATTTTCAATAATTTAAAAACCACCCATTGAAGACAGGGTTTCAACGAGACCAAAGTCATAGGGCGAATCATCACTTTTTGATGTTATTTCTTCATCGCCGATCGCAGTGACGGCGCTACCTGAAACACTTCAACAAAAAACCTTCTCCTCGCAGGAGTTGAACATCATGTATAACGCCATGCTTCGAAACGTGCTTTGGGTGCTTTCGTTGGCCCTAGGGGCGATGTCCACCACGGCTCATGCCGACGATGCTCAGCGCCAGTATCGCTTTGTGGTGGTTCCCAAGGTCGTGCACCCGTGGTTCGACCAGCTCAACGAGGGGGCTCAGGAAGCCGCTCGTGAAATTCAGCGCCTGACCGGTGCCGAGGTCACGGTTCAATACACCGCCCCCCAGAGTGCCAGCGTCGCCGAGCAGAATCAGATACTCGAGAGAGCCATTGCGACTCGCCCCGACGCCATCATTACCGACTTGCTCGACCCCACCGGCAACCGCGCCGTGATCCGCGAGGCCCTGGAGCAGGAGATCCCCGTCTCGGTCATCGACGACAAGGGTATCGAGGATATGCATTTGCCCGTCGTCGGCAGCGACTACTGCACCCAGGCGATGGTGGCGGCGGAACGCCTGGTCGAACTCCTCGACGGGAAAGGCAACGTCGCCATCATGATGGGCGTGCCAACGGCGTCCAACCATGCGCAGCGCGCCGAGTGCAGCCGCGCGGTATTCGATCGTCATCCCGATATCGAAGTCGTCGCCACCGGTGTCGACAACGACAGTATCTCCACGGCACAGAATCAAGCGGCGGCGATCATGCAGGCCCATCCCGAGCTGGATGGCTGGATTCCCTCCAATGCCGCCGGCCCCATCGGCATCGGCCAGGCAGTCAAGGAGGCCGGCAAGGCAGGTGAGATCAAGATCGTCGGTATCGATGACCTCAATCAGACCCTGAGCCTGATCCAGGAAGGCGTCATCGATTCCACCTCCGCACTCCGCCCCAGACTGATGGGTTACTGGTTCATCATCAGCGCCTGGCAGCGCGCCAATGGTGCAGAAGTGCCCGAGTACATCGATACCGGACATGTATTCATAGACCAGGACAACATCGAAGACTATCTGTAGTCGGCGACGTTTGACGTGGATCCTCGCTCACCAATTCAGGAGACCGTGACGATGCTACCCGATGACATGCAAGCCGTGGTCTGTCGCGGCCCCGGCGACTACCGGCTGGAGCGCGTGCCCACGCCCCGCCCCGGCCCCAACGAGCTGATTCTGGGAATCCAGGCCTGCGGCATCTGCTCGAGCGATCTCAAGTGCCGCGACGGCGCCGCCATGTACTGGGGCGACGGCGACCGCTTTGCCCCCTTCGTCAAGCCACCGATGATCGTCGGCCACGAATTCGCGGGTGAAGTCGTCGCACTGGGCGACGGTGCCGGGGAACACTTCGGCGTTGCGCTCGGGGATCGCGTCGTGCCGGAACAGATTCTCCCCTGCGGCAAATGCCTCTACTGCCAGCGCGGCCACTACTGGATGTGCGAAGTGCATCATATCTTCGGCTTCCAGGGCGGCGTGGCCGATGGGGGCATGGCCGAATACCTGCGCGTGCCGGCCAATGCGGTGCTGCACCCGGTCGACCCGGGCCTGAGCCTCGAGGATGCCGCCTTTCTCGAACCCTTGGCCTGCGGCATCCACGCCGTCAACCGCGCCGACATCCAGTTCGACGATACCGTGGTGATCGCCGGTGGCGGCCCAATCGGCCTGGCCATGGTCCAGCTCGCCAGGCTCAAGACGCCCAAACGGCTGATTCTGGTCGACACCCATGACGACCGCCTGACCCTGGCCCGCGACTACGGCGCCGATCACGGCCTCAATCCGCATCGCGACGATGTTGCCAAGGAAGTTCGGGCACTCACCGGCGGTTACGGTTGCGAGGTCTACATCGACGCCACGGGCTCCTCGAGCGGCGTGGTCCAGGGCCTGGAGTCGCTACGCAAGCTCGGTCGGTTCGTCGAGTTCAGCGTGTTCAAGGAGCCCACCAGCGTCGACTGGTCCACCATCGGCGACCGCAAGGAGCTGGATATCCGCGGCTCGCATCTCTCGCCGCACACCTACCCGGTGGCGATCGACCTGCTGGCCCGCGGGCTGGTGACGACTCGCGGCATCGTCACCCACCGCATTGCGCTGGCCGACTTCGAGCGCGGCTTCGAGATCGCCGCCCGGCGCGACTCGATCAAGGTGGTGTTGACGACGGGAGAGTCATGACTTCACCCACGACCATGACCCCTCGCACCGTGACACGGGGGGCACCAGCGCGCCGCCAGGCGATGCTGGACTACATCATCCAGGCCGGCTCGGCCCAGGTCGACGAGCTGGCCGAGCGCTTCGGCGTCAGCCGGATGACGGTACACCGCGATCTCGACGCCCTCTCCGACCAGGGCATGGTCAACAAGCAGCATGGCGGGGTCACCACCCGCTCTTCCAGCGTGTTCGAAAGCAACTTCGCGCTGCGTTCGCATATCGCCACGCGGGAAAAGCAGGCGCTGGCCCGTGCGGCCCTGGAGGAGATCGCGTCCGGCGAAGCGCCGCCGAACTCGCCCTGCTGCTGCCGGCGCGGGAGCCGCTCACCGTGATCACCAACGGCCTGGAGAGCATCGACCGGCTCAAGGCCGCCAGCGGCATCAAGCTGATCACCCTGGGCGGCGACTACCAGCCCCGTTTCAATGCCACCTTCGGCCTGCTCTGCGAGCAGACGCTCGCCAACCTGCGTGCCAACGTGGCGGTGCTCTCCGCATCGGCCATCCTCGGCACTACCGCCTACGTTCAGGACCCGACGGTGACCCAGATCAAGCGCGCCCAGATGGCGGCGGCAGAGCGCCGGATCCTGCTCGCCCACAGCGCCAAGTTCGGCCATGGCGCGCTGCATCGGCTGGCCGATCTCAAGGAGTTCGACCTCGTGTTGATCGACGAAAGCCTTGCCGCCGAACATCGCGCCACGCTGGATGAGGCCGAGATCCGTTATCGCCTGATCGAAGCTTGACCATAAACGGCATCGACAAAACGAAACCGCCGCGGGCCAGGGCCCGCGGCGGTGGATCGACGAACGGCTTTGCGTCTTACGGCTTGAGCACGAACGGCGAGACGTACTGGTCGACGTTATCCGGGGTGATCAGGATGCAGTCGAACAGGTGCTTCTCGCCCTGGACACCGGTTTCGCCGGTGGTGATGAACTTGTCCGCCATCTGCACCGCGGCCTTGGAGAAGATCGCCACCGGCTGCAGTACGGTATAGGCGAGTTCGCCGGACTTCACCGCATCGACCGCGTCGGGCGAACCGTCGAAGCCACCGACCACGACATCGTCCAGCTTGCCGGCTTCCTTGAGTGCGGCGATCGCGCCCAGCGCCATCTCGTCGTTGCCGCTGATCACGCCTTGAATGTCAGGGTTGGCCTGCAACAGGCTCTGCATCTTGTTGAACCCCTGAGTGCGGTCCCAGTTGGCGACGTCCTCGCCGACCTTCTTGAGATCCGGGTACTGGCTCAACACCGTCTCGTAGCCGTTGGAGCGGGTCGCGGCATTGTTGTCCGACGGCGCGCCCTTCAGCTCGACGTAGTTGGCCGAGTCGCCGACCGTCTGTACCCACTGCTGCGCGCCGAGGGCGGCACCCTGGGCGTTGTTGGATACCAGCTGCGCCTTGGCCAGCCCCTGCTCGTTGATTTCCGCATTGACCAGGAACACCGGGATGCCGGCTTCGACGGCCTTGCGCACCGCACCGACGGAACCATCGGCATTGGCGGGATCGAGAATGATCGCCTTGGCCTGGTTGGTAATCGCGGTATCTATCTGGCGGCTCTCGGTATTGGTATCACCCTTGTGGGCGCTGACGTTGGCGCGATACCCCAACTCCTCGGCCGTTTCCCGGGCGATCTTGCCCTCGGTGAACCAGTAGGGGTTGGAGGTATCGTTGACGATGACCGAGATCAGTCCCTTGTCCTGCGCCATGGCGCTTCCGGCGAGCAACGGCGCGCTCACGGCGAGGGCTGCGATCAGCAGGCGTTTTCCTGTCTTGAACATGATGGATCACCCTTCTTTTTGCGATTGTGGTGACTAGCGTGCAACGGTGAGGCTAGTGCTGTGTTGCCGGTTTACCGGCCGTACTTTCCGCCTCGGATGTCACGCGCGCGGCATCGCCGCTCGAGGCCGGAGAAGAGGGGTTGTCGGGTGCCTTTGGCTCGGCAGGCGTGGCCACACGCTTCCTGCGCCCGCCGTACTGGATGCTGTTGAGCAGCACCGCCAGCACGATCACGGCACCGGTGAACACGGTCTGCCAGTAGGAGGAGACGCCGATGATCACCAGCCCGTCGGAGAGGAAACCGATCACGAAGGCGCCGAGCAGGGTGCCGCGCACGTTGCCGCGACCGCCGGTCAGCGCCGCGCCACCGATCACCACGCCGGCGATGGCGGTCAGTTCGTAGGTGGTGCCCGCGGTGGGGCCGGCAGAGGTGAGCTGGGACGACAGCACCAGCCCCGCGATCGCCGCGCAGATACCGGAGAGCACGTAGACCGAAACCTGCACCCGCTTGACCGGCACGCCGGAAAGCTCGGCCGCCCGCGCGTTGCCGCCGGTCGAGTAGACCCAGCGTCCGAACGGCGTGCGCGCCAGCGCCAGGATCGTGACGATCGCCACCGCGGCCAGAATCAATACTCCCACCGGCACACCGAACAGGCGGTTGAACCCCAGCCAGTCGAACCCGGTGTTGCCCAGTTCCGGGCTGCCGCCGAGGTTGTTGTAGGTCAGGCCATCGGTCATCAGCAGCGCCACGCCGCGGGCGACGTAGAGCAATCCCAGGGTGGCGACGAAGGCCGGCACCTTGAAGTAGGCGATCAGTACCCCGTTGATGGCGCCGATGAACGCGCCGACCGCGCAGGTCAGGATGACTACCACCCACACCGGCGGATAGAGCGTGACACCGAACATGTCGAAGCTCACGCCCTGCATCAGAAAGCCCGCGACCACCCCGCACAGTCCCAGGGTCGAGCCCACCGACAGATCGATGCCGCCGGTCAGGATCACCAGCAGCATGCCGATCGACAGCAGCCCGAAGATCGCCACGTGGGACGACATGGTCAGGAAGTTGTTGGTCGAGAAATAGACCGGCGACAACGCCGAGAAGATGATGATGATCGCGATCAGGGCGAAGAAGGCGCGACCCTCGAGCAGTATTCGCCCCAGATCGAAGCCGCCACCCTGGCGCGCTGGCGCTTGGCTGTGCTTGGACATAATCAAAACTCCCTTCGAGTAAAAGCGCTCACGCGACCACGGCCTCGCCCGAGGCGGCCATGATCTGTTCCTTGGAGACGTCGGCGCCGAACTCCGCCGCGATGTGTCCGCGGCTCATCACCACGATGCGATGGGCGATGCTCAGGCATTCGCCGACCTCGGAGGTGGAGAAGATCACCGCCAGCCCCTGCTTGGCAGCCCCTTCCGCCAGCAGTTTGAACACTTCGGCCTTGGCCCCGATATCGATACCGCGGCTCGGCTCGTCGAGCACCACCACCCGGGGATGGGTCGCCAGCATCTTGCCGATCACCACCTTCTGCTGATTGCCGCCGGAGAGCGAGCCGATCTCGACCCTGGGCCCGTCGGTCTTGATATGGACGTTGGCGATCGACTCGTCGACCACGCCGCGCTCGCGGCTTCCCGAGGTCAGCAGCCAGCGGGTGAATGCCTTGATGCTGGCCAGCGACAGGTTCTCGCCCACCGACATGGTCTGGACCAGGCCATCGCGCTGCCGGTCTTCCGGCACCAGCACCAGGCCCTTGGCGATGCGCTCGGCGATGCTCAGGTGCGAGACGTCCTCGCCTTCCAGCACCACCCGCCCACCGCTCAGCGGCACGCGACCGGCCACGCACTCGAGCAGTTCGGTGCGCCCGGCACCCATCAGGCCGTAGATGCAGACGATCTCGCCGGCGCGAACCTCCAGCGACAGATGATCGACCACCGAGCGCTCCGGCACTGCGGTATCGGCGACGCTGACATCCTCCAGCGACAGCGCCACCTCGCCCAGGGCGTGACCGGTCGGCGGCGAGCCGAGATCGAAGTTCTCGCCGACCATGTTGCGCACGATCCACTCCAGGTCGATATCCGCTCGCCTGGCGTAGGCCGTCATCACGCCATCGCGCAGTACCACCGCGTGATCGGTGATGAGCAGCGCCTCCTCCAGGTGGTGGGAGATGTAGACGATCGACACCCCGCGGCTCTTGAGGTCGCGAATCACCCGGAACAGGACTTCGACCTCGGTCGCCGACAGCGCCGAGGTCGGCTCGTCCATGATCAGGATGCGCGAGTTCACCGACAGCGCCCGAGCGATCTCGACGATCTGCTGCTGCCCCAGGCGCAGGTCCTCCACCGGCGTCAGCGGATCGATCGGCTCGTCGAGCTCCTCCATCAACGCCCGGGTCTGACGCGCCTCCTCGGCATAGTCGATACCGGTCGGCCCCTTGATCTCGCGGCCCATGAAGATGTTGTCGCGCACGCTCAGGTTGGGCGCCAGGCTCAACTCCTGATGGATGATCGAAATGCCCAGGCGCTGGGCATCGGTGGTCGAGGCGAAGCGTACCGCCTCGCCCTCCAGCACGATCTCGCCGGAGGTCGGCTGGATCACGCCGGACAGGATCTTCATCAGCGTCGACTTGCCGGCCCCGTTCTCGCCGAACAGCGTGGTCACCTGGCCGCGATAGACGTCGAAGTTGACCGTCTTGAGCGCATGCACGCTGCCGAACGACTTGGCGACATCCCGCGCCGACAGGACGATATCGTCGACCGGTTCGCTGGCGGGAGCGGGCCGACTCGAAGAGGAAGCCATCACTGCACCTCCATGCTGACGGGGGTCACCAGCCAGTTCTTGGGATTGATCAGCTTGAACACGCCGGTCACCCTGACGGTCTTGCCGCTCAGGTCGGCGGTATCGATATCCGCCAGCACCGCTTGCTTCATCGCGTCATTGATCGACGCCCCCGCGTTCTGATACTCGATCTGGTTGGCGAACTCACCGAACGAGATCTCGCCGGTGGCGTCGCGCAGGTCAGTGCCATTGATCGCCGGGCCGGTCTGCACGCGCAGCGTGATCTCCTCGGGCACGCCTTCGGCTTCGACCGTATAGATGCCTGAGCGCGCCTCACCGAACGTCCCGCTGAAAGTGACCGGCACCACCGGGCCGAAACCATCGCCGACACCATACTTCTGACCCGCCGCCGTCGAATCCGCGAGCACCGCCGACGCGAGTTCACCGGCATCGACGGCGCGCTCCTCGACGCTCGCCTGAATGGCCGGGAAATGCTCCCCGCCATAGGTCTCGGCGGAGAATCCCCCGGCCAGCTCGGCTTCGGTGCCGATCTCGACGACCTTGGTGTCCCAGGCCATCGCGGCCAGCACCACGACCACGCAGACACCGATGATCAGGCGCCCTTTCAGCTTGCTCGGCGCTGCTGGCCGACTGGCAACTGTTGTACTCATCGCTTCGAGCCCTCTCTCCTGATACCGCTGTCTTCGTCTGCGCGGGGCGGGAGCGACCGCCGACCACGCGCCGAAATCACGGGATCAACACGATCTTCAGTGACTTCGATCCGCTCTTCATCAGCTCGAAGCCTTCCTCGTATTTCTCCAGCGGCAGCTTGTGAGTCACCACCCCTTCGGTCGGGAAATCGCCGTTGCGGATCCCCTCGATGACCAGCGGATAACAGTACGGGCCGAGATGGGAGCCCAGCACGTCCAGCTCCTTGCGGTCGGAGATGATGCTCCAGTCGACGCTGACCGGATCCTTGAACACGCTGAACTCGACGAAGCGCCCCAGCTTGCGAATCATCGACAGCCCCTGCTCGACCGACTTGGGATGCCCGGTCGCCTCGATGTAGACGTCGCAGCCGTAGCCCTCGGTCATCTCCTTGATGATCGAGACCACGTCGTCGCGCTTGGGATTGAGGGTCAGGTCGGCACCGAACTTCTTGGCCAGTTCCAGACGGTCGTCGAACAGGTCGAGCACGATCAGTTTCTCGGCGCCCGCTTTCTTGGCCGCACCGACCATGCCGAGCCCCAGGGTGCCGGCGCCGGAGAGCACCACCACGTCGCCCAGTTCGATCCTGGCGCGCTGCACCGCATGCAGCGAACAGGCGTAAGGCTCGATCAGGATCGCCTTCTCCAGCGGCAGCTCCTCGGGGACGTGGTAGTTGATCGCCTCCTTGGTGAACTTCATGTACTCGGCCATGCCGCCGTTGACGTTGTTCTGGAAGCCGTACAGGTCGTGCTTCTCGCACATCCAGTACTGCCCCCGACCGCAGAAGCGACAGTTCCAGCACGGCACGATCTGCTCGGAAATCACGCGATCGCCGACGGCGTAACCTTCGACATGGGCGCCGACCTTAACCACCCGGCCGATGAACTCGTGCCCCGGAATCATCGGCGCCTTGATATAGGCGGGCTGCGTCTCGTCGCCCCAGAAGCTGGGCGCGCCGTCGTAGGACTTGATGTCCCCGGCGCAGATGCCGCAACCCTCGACCTTGACCAGGATCTCCT
>NZ_CEXLVS010000061.1:0-18181 GCF_982684285.1 Salinicola sp.
GGCCGATGGCGCCTTGCTGCGTAATCGCGTGACCGACATAGCGACCATGATTCGCCTGGCTCGCGCCACCATGAACAATATTCGCCAGAACATCACCATCGCGCTGGGCCTGAAGGCGGTATTCCTGTTGACGACCATGTTTGGTCTGACCGGGTTGTGGGTGGCTATCATGGCTGATACCGGCGCCACCGTACTAGTGACGCTGAATGCGCTGCGTCTGTTACGGTTCGAGAATCGACAGGGCCCGACACGCGGCGGTGGAGCCTCCGTCAATGTGCCGCCGGAAAGCTCGGGCCAGGCCGCTTCGCCGGCGAGTGCTTGAAGGCGGATAGCTAGACATCGACCAGGGAAGGTGATCATGGATAGCATTTGGATGGTGTTCGGCCTGGCATTGCTTCCCGCGTTGGGAAACTTCGGTGGCGGGCTGGTTGCGGAGGTCTCGCGGACGCGTGGCATGTCGCATACACAGAAATAACGGATTATTGACATTGAGGACGACGGCGTGGGTATGGAAGCGTCCGCATTGTCGCAACTTGGTCAGCAAGAGAAACGCCTCAATGAAAGCAGCACGGTTCATGCTGTCGTATTGGCAGAACGCCGAGAGTCACATGGTCATCGTAGCGAGAATGGATTCATAAACACTTCCAGCCAGGCATAGAGCCCATGACATCTCCACACCCCCGATCTTGGCGTGGATATGCCGCTGGTCTCGTCAACCGAAAGGTGTCCGCACGACGGCAGGAGCGGTTCAGAAGCAGGCAAGCCCCCTAGGGGGCTTGCTATTCTTTATTGACGCTGTTACATGCAGCCTAGACGGGGCTCTGCTGCCTGTGGTCTCCTAATTCACATCACCAGCCCCGCAATCAGGATCGGCATCACAAACGTGGCGGATAGCGGCATCCTCGGGTTGTAAGGTGGTGTGCTCAATACCGAAGCGCCCCCGCAATATCGTTTGCAACTGCGGCAGTATCTCTTCCCATCGTCCCATCGCTTCCACATCAATATGCGCCGCTAGAGCTTGACTGTTTGATGATAGGCTCCAGATATGCATGTCATGGATAGCAAAAACGCCGTCGACCCGGACAAGGGCGCAGCCGACTTCATGTGCATCGATTCCTTCTGGCACGCCTTCCATCAACACTTGCGTCACCTCACGCAGTAGTCGAACGGCGGATACCAGAATCAATAGGCTGACGAAAAGAGACAGGATCGGGTCCGCAATGGGCGGCCCGCCCAGATAAATGACCGCCCCGGCAACCAGCGCAGCGACCGAGCCCAGCAAGTCTCCCATTACGTGCAGGAGCGCTCCGCGAACGTTTATAGTCTGCTCTCCACGCATCAGCGCCCAAGCCACTGCGATATTCACCAGCAAACCGAGCCCGCCGATCGCCAAAACCATGCCACCGGCAACAGCGGGGGTGTCTGCCATGCGGCGGATCGCTTCATAGGCGATAAATACAATCACTCCGAACATAAACAGCACGTTAAACAGGGCTCCGAGAATTTCGGCGCGCTTGAGTCCAAAGGAATGCTGACGCGATGCCGGCTTCTTGGCCAGCCAAGCGGCGAAGGCACCAATCCCTAACGACAATGAATCGGTAAGCATGTGGCCTGCGTCCGATAACAGGGCAAGCGAATCAGCTATCAGGCCGCCGAATACTTCGACAGCTGCAAAACCTGTAGTGAAGACCAGTGCAAACAACAAGGTCTTGCCGCCACTATGGCTATGATTGTGGTCTGACATTGATGCCTCCTTCGTATATTGGCCATCGAGATTCCCCGCGAGCCGCTCTCACTCTCTATCAGGCCATTGGGTCGATATGTTTTTCCGCGCTAATGAAAGGCAGTTTGCACCTACCACATTACGATTGGATATATTCACAAAGGAAGCCGTGGCTCGCCACGGCTGTCGTCCCGTAGCAGAAGTCATCCTAGTCGCTGGTGATCGTCGTACCGGCGCCAGTGCCTTTGAGCCTTTTCTTCGAGCGGATGGTGGTGGTCTTGCTTTTTTACTCTCATTCATTTTGAGTCTTCCGTGTGCCAGGCTTTTATCTGCCTTACTTGAGGTAGGACTTAATGACCTGTAGTACCGCGTCCAAGTCTTGTTGCCGCTGCGCCAGTTCGGGCTCCCTGACGACGTGATCAGTCAGGTGCCCCTCCATGACGGCGGCCATCAACCCATTCACCGCCCCGCGAATCGCGGCGATCTGTTGCAGCACTGCAGTACAGTCGCCTTCCTGGTCAAGCTGCCTTTCAAGTGCGGCCGCCTGCCCCTGAATGCGTCGAACACGGGTTAGCAGCTTCGCTTTGTCTTTGATCGTGTGCATATGATTGTCTCTTTGAAGAGGAAAATTATACAGGGAGGTAGTATACGAATACTAGGGGGCAGTATGATCGGTTGCAAGAAAGTTGAAGGGATACGAATCGTTCTATCCAGCATGCCGTCTATAACCGACAGCGACACCTAAAGGAGGATCCATGCTCCAAGTGCTGAGTCACCGTAGTTACCGCCATTTATTCCTAGCCCAGGTCACCGCTCTCGTCGGCACCGGGCTGACGACGGTCGCCCTCGCGCTGCTGGCCCATGATCTTGCGGCCGGGAAGGCGGGGATCGTGCTAGGCACGGCTCTGGCGATCAAGATGGTGGCCTATGTGGGCATAGCGCCGCTGGTCGGGGCCTACGCTTCGCATCTGCCACGCCGCACTCTGCTGGTTAGCCTGGACCTGCTACGGGCATCTGTGGTCTGCGCGTTGCCCTTCGTCACCGAGGTCTGGCAGATTTATGTGCTGATCTTCCTGATCAGTGCCGCCTCGGCGGGCTTCACCCCGGTCTTCCAGGCGACGATCCCGGATCTCCTCGAAAACGAGGAGCAGTATATCCGGGCGCTATCGCTGTCGCGGCTCGCCTATGACCTCGAGAATCTGCTCAGCCCCATGGCCGCCGCGGCACTGTTGATGGTAATGAGCTTCGATGTGCTGTTCCTGCTCAACGGCCTGGCCTTCCTAGTCTCGGCCGGCCTGGTCGTTTCGGTGGTCCTGCCATCGCCCCAGGCCTCGGATGACGAGACGCCGAACGTTTGGTGTAGGGTTTCACACGGTATGGGAATCTACCTGAAGACGCCCCGGCTGCGAGGGCTGCTGGCCCTGAACATGGTGGTGTCGGCCGCCGGGGCCATGCAGATCGTCAATACCGTGGTCTACGTCCGCTCTGCCCTGGGCCTGGGCGAGCAGGCAGTGGCCATGGTCTTCGCGGCAGTCGGGGGCGGTTCGATGCTGGTGGCCCTGCTGCTGCCGAAAATGCTGGAGCGCGTGCGTGAGCGCCCGGTCATGCTCGCGGGCGGCGCGCTGATGACGGTGAGTCTGTTCCTCGGCCTGCTCGCTCCCGGGTTAGTCGGCCTGATGGGGCTGTGGTTTCTGCTGGGCGCCGGCGCCTCGCTCGTCATGACTCCCACCGGGCGCCTGCTCAAACAGTCGTGCCAGCCAGAGGACCGTCCGGCACTGTTCGCCGCGCAGTTCTCGCTGTCGCATGGCTGCTGGCTGGTAGCCTATCCGTTGGCCGGCTGGGTCGGGGCCGAGGTGGGCCTGATCGAGACCTTCGTCCTGCTGGGGGCGATCGCGCTGGTGTCGACGGAACTCGCGACCCGTGTCTGGCCGTCATGGGACCCGATCGTGCTTGAGCATGATCATGCTCCTATGGAGCACACCCATTTACATTACCATGACGACCACCACCAGCATGCGCATGAGGGCTGGGAGGGGCTGGAACCGCATCGCCACCCCCACTATCATCAGGTAGGCCTGCATCGGCACGCTTTTGTGATCGATAGCCATCACACGAAATGGCCATCGTGAAATAACGAAGAGGCACAAGGAACGTCATGCATGCATGTAGGGGCGCTGCTGATTGTAGCGCAGCATCAGGTAGAAGCCGATATCCCGTAAAGCCTAACGCACCGATAAGTAACCGGTCGCGGACATCCATTCGCTCTTGTAGCTTCGAAATAACCGCTCCATGGACAAATTGGCCCCGCTTGGAGCGGCGGCTTCTCACATTGTGGGCGGACTTAAACCAGGGGGAAGGTCAATCCGTCAATCTCGATCCGATCATCCTGATGCAAGCGACAGCAGCGATTCGGCTATCGGCATTCGGCTATCCAGTGACATCATGACACTCAATGCAGTTACCACCACGATCGAGATACCGAAGACCTTGCGAGCCCAGGCTTGATCATTGGTGGTTCGGAAGCCTCTGAGCGTAAAACTGAGCCAGTAACCGCCCACGGCAACGGCAACGATGGCGTAGGCCCATCCGGTATAGCCGGCAACCGATAGCATGACCGAGGCGATCAGGAACAGCACCGTGTTGATCACGATATGTCGCTTGGCCACCGCGATGCCGTGCTTCACCGGTAGAACGGGTATCGATGCCGAGGCGTAGGCGTCGAAGCGAAAGATGGCAATCGCATAGGAGTGCGGCATCTGCCACATGCTGAAAATGATCAGCAATAGCAGGGCACCCAGATCGAACGTACCCGTCACCGCACAGTATCCGATCACCGGTGGCGATGCGCCGGATAAACTTCCGATCAGCGTGCTGTAGACCGAGTGGCGTTTGAGGTAGAGGCTATAGGCACCCACATAGATGGCAAAGCCTAATGCCGCGAATCCGGTAGCCAACGGCGTCGTCATCCACGCCAGCAGGCCAAAACCGACGATACCCAGCAAGCACCCGAACAGCAGGGCGATCGGAATCGAAATCTCGCCGGTCACCATGGCTCGAGACTGAGTGCGTGCCATATGGCCGTCGATATCGCGATCGATAATGTTATTGAAAACACAGCCGGACGCGACGACCAACGAGGTGCCCAGTACCACTGCCAGAAATAACCACGGTTCGAAACGGCCACCGGCGGCCAGGAAATAGCCGCCGATGACTGTGACGAGATTGCCGAAGATGATACCGGGCTTGGTCAACGAACTGTAAGCCTTGTATGTCACTTGGCTATCACATCAAATTCAGACGGAGGTGGTGCATGATCCATAGTGATCCCCCGACAATCAGTCCTATGATCACCGCCGTAAATACAAAAAATCCACCAGATTCACGACCCTGCTGAGTTCTAAATTCGAGATGCATGAAAAGAATTAACTGCACCAGGACCTGAACTACCGCCGTGACAATCACCGTAATGGCAGTTGCCAGGATACTGAATTTCCCCAGCATGACTACGCCAAAAGCCACCAGCGTTAGCGCAATCGATAGAATCAATCCAACAGTATAAGATTTATGGCTACCGTGGCTGGTGCCATCGTGAGAAGTGTGACTATCGTTCATGTCACATCGCTCCTATCAGGTAGACGAAGGAGAAGACGCAGATCCAGACAATGTCCAGGAAATGCCAGAACAGGCTCAGGCACAGCATTCGGGGTTTGGTCACACTGTCCAGCCCGCGTTTGGATATCTGGAAGAACATGATCGCGATCCAGATCAGGCCAAAGGTCACGTGCAGACCATGGGTCCCCACCAGGGTGAAGAAGGCTGACAGGAAGGCGCTACGGTCCGGACCGTAGCCTTCGGCGATGAGGTTATGGAATTCGTACACCTCCATCGCGACGAAGCCAAAGCCCAGCAGGAACGTTACCGCCAACCACTTGAGGACGGCGCCGCGGTCGCCAGCATTCTGCGCCAGCACGGCGAGGCCGAAAGTGAAACTGCTGATCAACAGCAAAAAGGTTTCGACCAACACGAAAGGTAGCTCGAAAATCTCCTGCGAGGTCGGACCACCCGCAGTGGCGTTGGCCAGCACCCCAAAAGTGGCGAACAGCGTCCCGAAGATCACCAGATCGCTCATCAGGTAGATCCAGAACCCGAAGATCTTCATTGCGCCTGCGTCGTGGTGCTCATGCCCGTCGTGGGCATGAGCGTCATGTTGCTTGATTGTGTCGGTTGCCATGATTAAGCCTGCATCTCCAACCGTTTGTGGTATTCACGCTCGGTCCTTTCGACCTCGGCAGCGCTGACGTGGTAGTCGGTATCGTTATTGAAAATACGGAACATGAACGTCACGAACATGCCAATGGCGCCCACGGCTACCAGCCACCAGATGTGCCAGATCAGCGCGAAACCGAAGAACAGGGCGAACAGCGACATGATCGGGCCTTCGGCCGTGTTCCTGGGCATGTGAATGTCCTCGAACTTGGTCGCCAGCTCGCGCTTGAAGCCACCCGGCTGCTGCTTCATCTCCCAGTAGCTATCGATGGACGCGACATCTGGCAGGTAAGCGAAGTTGTAGTTCGGGGGCGGAGAGGAGGTGGACCACTCCAGCGTGCGCCCATCCCACGGATCGCCTGTCAGATCACGGTTCTTCTCGCGATCGCGAATACTGACGACAAGCTGGATCACGATGCAGGCAATGCCGCAGGCGATGATCACGGCGCCAAACCAAGCCACGATCATCAGCGGCTGCCACTCGGTCTGTTCGTAGGACTGCATCCGGCGCATGGCACCGAAGAAGCTCAGCGCATACAGCGGCATGAACGCGACGTAGAAGCCGATCAGCCAGCACCAGAAGGAGCGCTTGCCCCATTTTTCACTCAGCGTGAAGCCGAAGGCTTTCGGGAACCAGTACGTGAAGCCGGCCATCATCCCGAACACCACGCCGCCGATGATGACGTTATGGAAGTGAGCGATGACGAAGAGCGTGTTGTGTAGCACAAAGTTCGCCCCCGGCACGGCTAGCATGACACCGGTCATACCGCCCAGGGTAAAGGTGATGATGAAACCGATCGTCCAGAGTACCGGCGTCGTGAACTGGATGCGCCCGCGATACATGGTGAACAGCCAGTTGAAGATCTTCACGCCCGTGGGTATGGCGATGATCATCGTTGCAATGCCAAAGAAGGAATTTACATCAGCACCCGCGCCCATGGTGAAGAAGTGGTGCAGCCAGACGGTGAACGACAAAAATGCGATCACGACGGTGGCCCAGACCATGGTCTTGTAGCCGAACAGACGCTTCTTGGTAAAGGTCGCGATGACCTCGGAGAAGACACCGAACGCCGGCAAGATCAAGATGTAGACTTCCGGGTGGCCCCAGGCCCAGATGAGGTTGACGTACATCATCTGGCTGCCGCCCATATCATTGGTGAAGAAGTGCATGCCCAGATAGCGATCCAGAGTCAGCAGGGCAATGGTCACGGTCAGGATCGGGAACGACAAAATGATCAGCACGTTGGTGCAGAGCGCCGTCCAGGTGAAGATCGGCATGCGAAACAGGGACATGCCCTTGGTGCGCATTTTCAGGATGGTGACGAAGAAGTTGATCCCCGTCAGCGTGGTCCCGATACCCGATATCTGCAATGCCCAGATCCAATAGTCGACCCCAACGCCTGGACTGTATTTCAACTCCGATAGCGGCGCGTAGGCCAGCCAGCCGGTCTTGGCGAACTCGCCGATAACCAAAGACATGTTCACCAGAATCACGCCCACCGCGAACAGCCAGAAACTCAGGTTGTTCATGAACGGGAAGGCCACGTCGCGAGCGCCGATCTGCAGCGGCACGACCAGATTCATCAAACCGATGACCATGGGCATGGCGACGAAGAAGATCATGATGACACCGTGGGCGGTGAAGATCTGATCGTAGTGTTCGGGAGGCAGATAGCCCTCGGCGCCACCGGCAGCAATGGCTTGCTGCGTTCGCATCATGATCGCATCGGCGAAGCCGCGAATCAGCATGACGAGCGCAACGA
Source organism: Salinicola sp. (assembly GCF_982684285.1). Taxonomy (NCBI): domain Bacteria; kingdom Pseudomonadati; phylum Pseudomonadota; class Gammaproteobacteria; order Oceanospirillales; family Halomonadaceae; genus Salinicola; species Salinicola sp. Next base: position 7,753 of record NZ_CEXLVS010000061.1, read on the forward strand.
GGAAGTACATCACACCGATCTTCTTGTGATCAATGGAAGTGATCCACTCGCGCCACAGATAACCCCACTTGCGATAGTAGGTAATCAGACCAACGAGCAGGGCACCACCGAACAAGATGGCCGCCGCGGTGACCATGATGATTGGCTGCTCGAATGGAATCGAATCTAAACTGAGTTTTCCAAACATGACGTTACTCCGCTGCCTGCGCACTCATGGGCATTGAAGACTCCCGTGCTTCGTTGTGCTCGCCATGGTTATCCGTACCCCCATGACCCGCTTTGTAACTTTTGATCAGATCGCCATAGAAATCCGGCGAGACCTGCGAAAAGTATTCTACTGGATTGGCAATCGAGGGCTTGGCGATCTGGTCATAGTTCTCCGGGAACATCATGCTCTTGGGAGACTGTTTGACCTTGTCGACCCACGCCTGGTAGTCCGATTCCGTCGTCACATTGGTGTCGAACAGCATTTCGGAGAAACCTTCACCGCTGTAATGCGTCGAACGACCACGGAAGGAGCCTGTTTCATTGCCTTCCAAATACACGTCGTTGTCCATTCCGGCCATGGCGTAGATCTGGCTGCCCAGGGTGGGGACCATGAACGAATTCATGACGGTGCCCGAGGTCACGCGGAAATGAATCGGCGTATCTACCGGGATGGTCAGCTCATTGACCGTCGCGATGCCTTCGTCGGGATAGACGAACAGCCATTTCCAATCGAGCGAAATCGCATCGATGGTCATGGTTTCGTCTTCACTGGCGATCGGCTTGTGCGGGTCGTAAGAGTGCGACGTCTGCCATGTCAGGATGGCAAGGAAAAAGATGATGACGCACGGAATGGCCCATACGAATATCTCGATGATGTTCGAATGTTCCCAGTTCGGCGTGTACTTGGCCGCGAGGTTGGTCCCGCGATATTTCCACGCAAACAGAATGGTCATCACGATGACCGGAATGACCACGATCAACATCAAGCCAAAGGCCGTAATGATCAGCGATTTAAGACCCTGGCCGACCTGGCCGGTCGGGTCCATCAAGGCGGATCCACAACCACTCAACAACAATGGCGCGGTTAACCACGTCATCACACTCAAATACTTGAGGGAGTTCCTTTTTCTCATCTCACGACCCCAGTGGAGGAAAGCTTTTCGGCCCTGCAACAATCGGTTAGCGGCCTGCATCATACGCTGCTAGCCAGGGCTGACAACTCTGACAAGACGCGCAGTGGCGCACCGAGCATCGGACGTCGCCAACGAAGTAGGGATTTCGCGGTCGGTAGTGTACCGAAAAATTGGCTTTTGATCAGATGATGGCGGGAAACTCTCCGCCAGTGTGGCGATATGTCGCAGATCGTCTGCGGTTCGCTTTTGGCCGTTCCGATCAGCGTAGTTCAACTCGGTGGCGATCTCAGGATTTTCGTCGTTGACGCCGGTGATTCGGTCCGGGTCCGCCGCAGCCTCTGTATTCGCATAATATATATTATGTTAAATATACTATTCGCCGCACGTGCCCGGGAGCGCCAAGTTCCGGCAATCCGCCTCACCCGGTGGCTCCCCGCCACGCTAGCGCGTAGAATGTGCCGCTCTCGATGATAACGGGAAATTCGATGCTCGATTCGGATGTGCTGCTCAAACAGGCAGATCAACAGTGTCAGGAACGCGGCGTTCGTTTTACGCCGATTCGCCGCCGCGTACTGGAGATGATCTCCAGTACGCCGGGAGGCCTGAAAGCCTACGATCTGCTCGATCGGCTCTCGGACGAGCACGCTTCCGCGCGTCCCCCAACCGTCTATCGGGCGCTGGATTTCCTGATCGAGCAAGGCCTGGTTCATCGCATCGAGTCGCTCAACGCCTACATTGCCTGTCCGTGCCCTGAACACGTGCACCGTTTCCAGCTGCTGATCTGCCGACACTGCGGCCGTGTCGAGGAACTTCATCAGGAAGTCGTTGGCGAGATGCTGTCGCGGACCGCAAGGGAGCGAGGATTCACGATCCAGCGCCAGACCATCGAGCTGCTCGGCGCGTGCGACGCCTGTGTCGAGAACGGCTCAGCCTCATCTGACTGATTTCAACCTATGGTAACGCCCATGTCCGGCCTCTTTCACGATCTCGAGCGTTCATCATCCGGCGCTCGGGTAGCCATCGGCGATCTGCTCACGGCGGCCAGATGGAACGTCGATGGACTGATTCCCGCCATCGCGCAGCAACACGACAGCGGCGAGGTGCTGATGTTGGCGTGGATGAACCGCGCGGCGCTGGAGGAAACGCTGGCCACCGGGCGTGTCTGCTACTGGTCCCGCTCCCGGCAGGCGTTCTGGCGCAAGGGTGAGACATCGGGCCAGCAGCAGCATCTGGTCGAGGCGCGTCTCGACTGCGATGGCGACACCTTACTGCTCAAGGTGGACCAGTCGGGGCCCGCCTGTCATACCGGTCGACGTCACTGTTTCTACCTGCGCCTGACCCCGGAATCCTGTGAAGTCGACAGTGAGCCCTTGATTTCACCGGACACGCTCTACGGCCACAAGCGCTGATATCCGCCGTGATCGCCAAGATAGCCACCTGGCTGTTTACCGGTCTGATTCAACTCTATCGCTACGGTATCAGCCCGCTGATCGGACCACGCTGCCGGTTCTGGCCGACCTGCTCGAATTACGCGCTGGAGGCCATTCGGTTGCACGGGCCCTGGCGTGGCATGTGGTTGGCCATCCGCCGCATCCTGAAATGTCACCCTTTTCATCCAGGCGGCGTCGACCCGGTGCCCGACCCCCACCACCGGAAATGTCCGTGTCACCGGGCAGACCACCAGGAGTAGGCGCCGGGCCGCGCGATCAATGAACCGCTCGGTTGTCCCGGGCCTCGCGAGCGATGGCGTAGATGCTCTCGATCATCGCATGCAGCCCGTTGCTGCGCGTCGGCGACAGGTGCTTGTCGAGCCCGAGTTCCGCCAGGAATCTGGGCTCCCCGTTCAGAATTTCATCGGGTTCACGATCATCGTAGATCCGCATCAGGATCGCGATCAGCCCGCTGACGATGGCGGCGTCCGACGTCGCGCGAAAGCGCAACCGCCCCGCTTCTTCCGTGGCGCGCAACCAGACGTTGGACTGGCAGCCCTCGATCTTGTATCTCGCCACCTTGTCCTGTTCAGGATATTCCGGAAGCTGGCGCCCCATATCGATGATGTACTGGTAGCGATCCATCCAGTTATCGAAGATCGAGAACTCATCCAGCAGCTCGGCCTGGGCCTGCGCAATACTCATTAGCGTCTCCTAGTCGAATGTTCGCATTATAGGGGTTGTACGATCCGATCCCCATAGTCTGACTTCTTTCATTACATAGAGATTTTTACGTATACACCTTACGTAAATCGCCTATGCTAGGTCCCAGGAGCCATCAGAAGCTCCGGCATCACTCGCAACGCAAGGGAACCAGACATGGCACGTAACGGCATCCGCTATGACGACGTCTGCCGCGCTATCGATACACTCCAGCAGCGTGGGGAGGCGGTCAGCGTTCAGAAGGTCCGTGAATTTCTCGGTACCGGCAGCTATACCACCATCAGCGATCATCTTCGCGAATGGCGACTGCGCCAGAGTGGCGACTCGGTACAGGCCATTCCCCGCAATCTCGAACGCCCCGAGGGGCTCGATGCCTGGGTTGCCGATATCTGGGACAAGGCCCAGCGGGCCGCCTACGAGAAGCTCGCGGTCTACCGTCAGGAAGCCGACGAGCAGATTCGCGAGGCGGACGAAGCCAGCCACCAGGCAAGACGCCAGTGCGAGGATGCCGAGCAGCGGCTGCAGGCGCTCAACGAGCACATGCTTCGCGTCCAGGAGCGTTTCGAGAGCAAGACCACCGAAGCCGCGCATCTCCAGGCCGAGCTGCAATCGCTGCAATCCGCCCAGAACCAGCAGCAGAAACGCATCGTGCAACTCGAGCAGACCTGCCAGCGCCATCAGGCCAGCCTGGAACAGGCGGAACAGCAGCACCGTGACGCGATGGCCAAGCAGCACCAAGCCAACCAGGCCAAGCTCGCCCAGGAAGAGAAGCGCCACGAGTCCGCGGAGTCACGGCTGATGGGCCTGCTGGAGGACGCGCGCCAGGAGCGCCTGAAGCAGGAAAAGCAGTATGAACAGCGCCTCGCGTCGCTGGACCAGCGGTGCGAGCGGCTGCAGCAGGATCTCTCCGAACAGCGCCGCCAGTACGGTCAGCTTCAGGAGTCCCTGCGCGCCGACAAGGTGCACATGGAACAGGCCGAGAGCGAGAAGCGCGTCAGCGACGACCGCGTCAAATCCATGCAACAGGAGCGCCAGCGCCTGGAGAGCGAGCTCAAGAATCTGCGTGCGGCCAATCGCGAGCTGCACGACAGGCTGTCCCGCGCCGCCCTGCCCCCCACGGCCAGCTGATGGCGGGCTCGCCGATCACTCCTCGACCGGCAGCAGCCCCACCTCTTCGTAGTAACGCCGCGCTCCGGGATGCAGGGGCGCGGTCACCCCTTCTCTGACCATCTTGGCTGCCGTCAGCGTCGCCAGCGACGGGTGTGACCGGCGCAGCGCCTCCAGATTCTCGAACACGGCCTTGACCAGCCGATAGACATCGCCGTCATCGACGTCCGATCGCGTCATCAGGGTCGCCCTGACGCCGAAGGTCGTCGTGTCATCGGGCGTATTGGCATAAGTGCCGCCAGGAATCACGGTGACGCTGTAATATGGCGCGGCCTCGATCAGATGGGCGACGTCGGGCCCGGAGACATCGACCAGATGGGCACCGCAACGTCGGGTCGCCTCCTCGATGGCCTGCGACGGATGGCCGACGACGTAGAAAAATGCGTCCAGCTTGCCGCTGCACATGACCCGGGTCATATCTTCCGGTTTCAGCTCGCTGGCCAGGGCGAAGGCGCCTTCCGTCTTGCCTTTGACGGCCAGCAAGGCGTTCAGCGTGGCGCGGTGGCCTGACCCCGGGTTGCCCACGTTGACACGCTTGCCCAGGAGGTCGTCGAACTCGCGGATATCGGCCGGCTTGGCCACGACGGTGAACGCTTCGGCGTGCAGCGAGAACAGGGTTCTCAGATCGGGGCTGGGACCGTTGTCGTAGAACTGGGCGGTGCCTTCGAAGGCCGCGTACTGAACATCCGACTGGACGATGCCGAAAGCGAGATCCCCGTTGCGAACGCTGTTGGCGTTATAGAACGACCCACCGGTCGGCAGCGCCCGGCAGGTGGCCCCGGTCGCCTGCTGGTAGAGTTGGCAGATGGCCCTCCCGGTCGGGAGATAGACTCCGGACGCGCCCCCCGTCCCGATGACGATGGGCGAACCGGCCCATCCCGGGACGGACCAGAGCAGCGAGGCCAGGGCCAGGCAACCGAACTGAAACCGCTTCGTCGACATGGGCGCGTCCTCTCCTCTTCGCTGCGCAATCCGGCCGATACAGGCAGGTTGCTGTCATCCGGACTATCGGCTGCAGCGAAAGAAGCTGAAACTCGCGGCCGGGCCGACCTACCGCCGGGGCGCTCGCCAAAACGCGAAGAGCGCCCGTGACGAGCGCTCTTCGCGGGAGACGGTGGTGGCAAGCGTGCTGGCCTGCGAGCCACGGCGAGTCTCAGTAGTAGGCGTTGGTGGTATCGGTATGGTCGGTGACGTCGCGGATGCCGGCCAACTCCGGAATTCGCTCCATCAGCGTCTTCTCGACGCCATCCTTGAGGGTGAGGTCGACTGCCGCGCACCCCTGGCAGCCGCCACCGAACTGCAGCACCGCGATCTGCTCCTCGGTCATCTGGATCAAGCGGATTTCACCGCCATGGGACGCGAGCCCAGGGTTGATCTCGCTGTAGAGGATGTAGTTGACGCGATCCTCGAGCGGGCTGTCGGCGTTGACCTTCGGCATCTTGGCGTTGGGCGCCTTGATGGTGAGCTGGCCACCCATGCGGTCCGCGTTGAAATCGACGACGGCCTCTTCCAGAAACGGCACGCTGTTCTTGTCGAGATAGACGCTGAACTTCTCCAGCTCCACCCGCTCGTCGCTGGGCTCCTCCTCGCCCGGGCGGCAGTAGGCAAGACAGGTCTCGGCATAGGGGGTGCCGGGCTGGGTGATGAAGACGCGCACGGCGATGTCGTCGACGTTCTGCTTGGCCAGCAACTCGGCCAGGTACTCCTGGCCGCTTTCGGTGATCTGAATCGGTTGGCTCATGAGACTGGGAACTCTGCTTGAGATGTACCGTCATGGTAGGAAAAAGCGCGCGCCAAGACAATCCCGAGTGATTTAGTCAGGCTTGTCGCCCAAGTCCCGCCACCCGTGCCTTTCTGATACCATGCGGCCCCTTGGCGTCTCGCGAGGGACGCGACCTGTCCACCTGCTGTTGGAGAGTCACCGCCATGACTGCCATTACCGCCTCCGCCTCGCTCGCCACGCTGAAGCAGACGCTGAGCGAGCGTATCGTGATCCTCGACGGCGGCATGGGGACGATGCTGCAGGATCATGGCCTGGAAGAGGCGGACTTTCGCGGTCAGCGTTTCGCCGACTGGCCCAGCGAACTCAAGGGCAACAACGATCTGCTGACGTTGACGCGGCCGGATATCGTCGAGTCGATCCACCGCGCCTACCTGGAGGCGGGCGCCGATATCGTCGAGACCAACACCTTCAACAGCACCCGGCTGTCCCAGTCCGATTACGGCATGGAGTCGCTGACCGTCGAGCTCAATCGCGAAGCGGCCAGGCTGGCCAGGGAGGTCTGCGACGCCGTCGCCGAGGAGACCGGCATTCCACGCCATGTCGCTGGCGTGCTGGGGCCGACCTCGCGTACCGCCTCGCTGTCGCCGGACGTCAACGACCCGGCCAGGCGCAACGTCACCTTCGATCAACTGCGGGACAACTACACCGAAGCCGCCACCGCGCTGATCGATGGCGGCGCCGATATCATCCTGATCGAGACGATCTTCGACACCCTCAATGCCAAGGCCGCCATCTACGCTCTCGAGGCGCTGTTCGAGAGCCGCGGCGAACGGCTACCGGTGATGATCTCCGGTACCATCACCGACGCCTCCGGCCGTACCCTCTCCGGCCAGACGACCGAGGCGTTCTGGAACGCGGTCCGTCACGCCCGGCCGCTCTCCGTCGGCTTGAACTGCGCGCTCGGCGCCGAGGAGCTTCGGCCCTATCTCGAGGAGCTTGCGAACAAGGCCGACACCTTCGTCTCCGCCCATCCCAACGCGGGGTTGCCCAACGAATTCGGCGAATACGACCAGACCGCCGACGAGATGGCGGCCATCGTCCGCGAGTTCGCCGAGAGCGGGTTGATCAACGTCATCGGCGGCTGTTGCGGCACGACGCCGGAGCATATCGCCGCGGTCAGGCGCGCCGTCGACGGCATCGCGCCCCGCCCCGTTCCCGAGCGCCCCGCCGCCTGTCGCCTCTCCGGCCTCGAGCCGTTCAACATCGAAGCCGGCGCGCTGTTCGTCAACGTCGGCGAGCGCACCAACGTCACCGGCTCGGCCCGTTTCAAGCGCCTGATCCAGGAAGAGGATTACACAACCGCGCTGGAGGTCGCCCTGGAGCAGGTCGAGAACGGTGCCCAGGTGATCGACATCAACATGGACGAGGGCATGCTGGAGTCCGAGGAGGCGATGGTGCGCTTCCTCAACCTGATCGCCGGCGAACCCGATATCGCGCGCGTGCCGATCATGGTCGACTCCTCCAAGTGGGAGATCATCGAAGCCGGCCTCAAGTGCATTCAGGGCAAGGCGATCGTCAACTCGATCTCGCTGAAGGAGGGCGAAGCGTCGTTCCGCCACCAGGCCAACGAGTGTCGGCGCCACGGTGCCGCCATCGTGGTGATGGCGTTCGACGAACAGGGTCAGGCCGATACCCTCGCCCGCAAGACCGAAATCTGCCAGCGCGCCTACCGCTTGCTGGTCGATGAGATCGGCTTCCCCGCCGAGGACATCATCTTCGATCCCAATATCTTCGCCATCGCCACCGGGATCGAGGAGCACAACAACTACGCCGTCGACTTCATCGAGGCCACCCGGTGGATTCACCAGAACCTGCCCCACGCGATGATTTCGGGCGGCGTCTCCAACGTCTCGTTCTCGTTCCGCGGCAACAATCCGGTGCGCGAGGCGATCCACTCGGTGTTCCTCTATCATGCGATCAAGGCCGGCCTGACCATGGGCATCGTAAATGCCGGCCAGCTGGCGGTCTACGACGACCTGCCGAGCGAGCTGCGCGAGGCGGTCGAGGACGTGGTGCTCAATCGCCGCGACGACGGCACCGAACGCCTGCTCGAGATCGCCGAGCAGCACCGCGGGGATGGCAGCGGCGCGGCGAAGAAGGAAGATCTCGAATGGCGAGGGTGGGACGTCGACAAGCGGATCGAGCACGCCCTGGTCAAGGGCATCACCGCCTATATCGAAGCCGATACCGAGGAGGCCCGGGCGGCCGCCGAGCGTCCCATCGAAGTGATCGAGGGCCCGCTGATGGACGGCATGAACGTGGTCGGGGATCTCTTCGGGGCCGGCAAGATGTTCCTGCCCCAGGTGGTCAAGTCGGCCCGGGTGATGAAGCAGGCCGTCGCCTACCTGATCCCCTACATCGAGGCGGAGAAATCCGGCGAGGCGCAGTCCAAGGGCAAGATCGTGATGGCCACGGTCAAGGGGGACGTCCACGATATCGGCAAGAACATCGTCAGCGTGGTGCTGCAGTGCAACAACTACGAGGTGATCGACCTCGGCGTGATGGTTCCCACGGAGAAGATTCTCAAGACCGCGCGAGACGAGAATGCCGACATCATCGGTCTCTCCGGCCTGATCACGCCGTCGCTGGACGAGATGGTCCACGTCGCCAAGGAGATGAAGCGCCAGGGTTTCACCCTACCCCTGCTGATCGGTGGCGCCACCACCTCGAAGGCGCACACGGCGGTGAAGATCGCGCCCCAGTACGACGAGCCGGTGATCTACGTCAGCGATGCCTCCCGCGCCGTCGGCGTCGCCAGCCGACTGCTCTCGCCGACCCAGAAACCCACCTACTTCGCCGAGATCCGCCAGGAGTACGACCAGGTCCGCGAGCGCAACGCCAAGCGCCGCCCCAAGGCTTCCGACCTACCCTACGCCTCGGCTCGGGAGCGGCGCTTCAAGGTGGACTGGAACCACTTCGAACCGGTCAGGCCGATCCAGCCGGGAATCACCGTGTTCGACGACTACGATCTCGACGAGCTGGTCGATTTCATCGACTGGACCCCCTTCTTCATGACCTGGCAGCTGTCAGGCAAGTATCCCCGTATCCTCGAGGACGAGGTGGTCGGCGAAGCGGCGCGCAGTCTGTTTCGCGATGCCCAGGTGATGCTGCGCAAGCTGATCGACGAGCGCCATATCCAGGCGCGCGGCGTGATCGGTCTGTGGCCCGCCAATAGCGTCGACGACGATGTGATCGAGGTCTACGCCGACGAGAGTCGCGAAACGGTGATCGAGCGGCTCCACCATGTTCGCCAGCAGAGCACCAAGGGCCGCGACGGCATCTGCCATAGCCTGGCCGACTTCATCGCGCCGCGTTATCGAGAGAACGGAGCGCCCAGCGACAAGCTCGACTGGATCGGCGGGTTCGCGGTGACCTCCGGCCATGGTGCCGACGAGTTGGCCAAGCGCTACGAGGCCGCCGGCGACGACTACAACGCGATCCTGGTCCAGGCGCTGTCCGATCGTCTGGCGGAGGCCTTTGCCGAGCGCCTCCACGAGCGCGTGCGCAAGGAGTTCTGGGGTTACGTGCCGGAGGAGACGCTGGACAACGACGCCCTGATCGCCGAAAAATACCAGGGCATCCGCCCCGCTCCCGGCTATCCGGCCTGCCCCGATCACACCGAGAAAGCCACGCTGTTCCGCTTGCTGGAGGCCACCGCCCGCACCGGCATCTCGCTGACCGACAGCTTTGCCATGTGGCCGGCGGCGGCGGTCTCCGGCTGGTATTTCGCCCACCCGGCAGCGAAATATTTCTCTACCGGCAAGATCGGCCGGGATCAGGTCGAGGCGCTGGCCCGGCGCAAGGCGATGCCGCTGGCGGAGCTGGAGCGCTGGCTGTCGCCCGTGCTCTCCTATGATCCGGACGACTCGACAGCCGAGGGCGGCGAACGGGGTCCAGACTCGGCGCTGGCCTCATGACAGCGCTGCTGTAATAACGATAAAGCAAGAAATTATGAGTATTTATTCTTTTGTAGAATAAAGCGAGCGCGGTAAGGTGCTCCCATTGGCAATCCATGACTAGCAGGATCAGGCCCGATGTATCGCTACGACTCTTATGACCAGACGCTCGTCGACGAGCGCGTTGCGCAGTTCCGCGACCAGATGGATCGCTATCTCGCCGGCAAGCTCGGCGAAGAGGAGATCCGTCCGGTCAGCCTCCAGAATGGCCTCTATATCCAGCGCCATGCACCGATGCTGCGTATCGCC
>NZ_CEXLVS010000062.1:0-18022 GCF_982684285.1 Salinicola sp.
CGATCCGCTGCTGATCACCGTGCCGGCCGCCATCGCGGCGAGCTGCGCTTTCATGATGCCGGTAGCCACGCCGCCCAACGCCATCGTTTTCGCCACGGGTCGAATGTCGATCCAGTCGATGATCCGCGCAGGCTTCTTCCTGAATATCGCGGGAACGGTGGTGGTGACGCTGATCTGCCTGGGATTGATCGAGCTGTTCTGGTTGTAGGGAGCGCCATAGCCGACGCGAGCCGAAGCCGGCATCAGGGACACATTCCGATGCCGGCTCCTCACGCAAGGCGAGGCAACGAAAAAAGGCCGCCGGACAGTGTCCGGCGGCCTTTCTCTCGTATCTGGTCGGAGCGACAGGATTCGAACCTGCGACCTCTGCAACCCCATTGCAGCGCGCTACCAAGCTGCGCCACGCTCCGATTTCGATCGGGCCACCAGCGGCGGTCCCTGCGAAACGCTGCGTATACTACCTTGCGGTCCCACAAATGAAAAGCGCTTCTTAAGGCTTTTTTTTCAATCGGTTGCGAAAGCCTCTTCGACACCGGCAGGCGAGGCGGAAAGCCCGTCGCGGCACCCGCCCGGCGGCGACGACATCGGTGAGCGCAAGCCTCGTCTCCATGGCGAGCCATGGGTACAATTTGCCGACATCGAGACCAAAGTCTAACAAGGTGGCGTCATGTCGTTGATTATCGGTATGTGCATACTGCTCGGCTGCCAGTTCCTGGGGGAAGTCATCAGCCGGGCGCTGTCCCTGCCCGTGCCCGGGCCGGTCCTCGGCATGCTGATTCTGCTGATCGGCCTGCTGATCCGCGGCAGCGTCCCCGCCAGCCTGAGGACCATGGGCGAAGGGCTGCTCAAGTACCTGACGCTGCTTTTCGTCCCTGCCGGGGTCGGCTTGATCCAGCATTTCGGACTGATTCGCCAGGAACTAGGGATTCTGATCGCCACATTGCTCGTCTCGACCTCGGTGACGATTCTCGTGACCAGCCAGATCCTCCAGCGCGTCGCCCGAAGGGGCCGGACCGCCGAGGAGAGAGAAGCATGAACGATCTCCGGCTCGAGCAGATCTGGGTCTATCTCTCCGCCAGCCCCCTGCTGCATCTGTTCGCCACGCTGCTGGCGTTCATTGTCGCCACGGTCATCAACCGCTGGGCGGGAGGAACGCCTCTGCTCCATCCCGTCATCGTCACCATCGCGCTGCTGATCGGCTTTCTGTTGCTGACCGGCACGGACTATCCGACCTATTTCCAGGGCGCCCAGTTTCTGCATTTCCTGCTGGGGCCCGCCACCGTGGCCCTGGCCATTCCGCTCTACGATCATCGGGAGCGGGTGCGCCGAATGCTCTGGCCTATCCTCATCGGTACGATCTCCGGCGTTGCCACGGCGGTGGTTTCCGCCCTGGGGATCGCCATGGCCCTGGGTGCCAATACCGAGACGGTACTCTCGCTGGCGCCGAAATCGGTGACATCGCCGATCGCCATGGGCATTGCCGAGAAACTGGGCGGCATCCCATCCCTGACCGCGGGGCTCGTCCTCATCACCGGCGTCGTCGGCTGCATCGTCGGCCCCTGGATCTTCCGCATGACTCGGATTACCGACCCTACCGTTCAGGGATACTCGATGGGGCTGGCAGCCCACGGCTTCGGCACGGCCTACTGCTTTGCCTCGATCGGCGCGGTTGCCGGCGCCTTCTCCGGCCTGGCGATGGGAATATCGGGGCTGATCACCGCGTTCCTGCTGCCTCCGCTCGTCCATCTGTTCGGACTTTGAGCCACGCGGCCGAACCGGCCTCCCATGGCGCATCGCCCGGCACCTCTCAGGGTGTTTACTCGATGCCCCATCCCTCTTACAAAAGAACAACGCTTCGCTAAGGCATCGTCCCTGTCGAGCCCGGATAATGCGACTAACGGATTAGGCTCAGGCGAACAGCGATATGGAATTGAAAACCTTCTTTGCGCAAGGAAGCGACGGTCGCGTCATTACCCCTGCACGGGTCGCCGTATACTCCCTCGAGGGCGCCGATCCGGTAAACACGCTCCGCAACGCCGACGGCGATCCGCTCGACAATCCCTTCTCCGCTGGCGACGAGGGCCAGATCCAGTTCGCGGCACCCAACGGACACTATCGCATCGAGGTCAGTAGCGACGGCAGCCAGCAACGCCTGAGCACGCAGTTCTTCGATCAGGGCGAGGTTCACTCCGCCTCCGGCCGACAGTCTCTGACCGAGGCGCTCGATCAACGGCTGCTCGTGGTCGAGTCGGTCGATACCCTCAGGCGCTGGCCCGCAGATCGCGTACCCGACGGTTGCGCGGTCATCTGCCGCCGCTTCCACCACGACCTGGCGGACGAGGTCAATGTCGAACTGACACGGTGCGTGGCATGGGACGACCCGTCGCGAGCCGGCCAACGAGCCTGGCTGGCTGCCGATGCCCAGCCCGACTATCACTACTTCACGCTATGGGCCGATGATGGCGCGGCGTATCTCCACGACAGTCACGTCGTCCACCTGCTCAAGGTGGGATTTCGCGCCGATTACGGCGCCGGCGACGACCGGCGCTCCGGCACGGACGAATCGGCCTGGCTCCAGGAGACCCTCGACAAGACCCCCTATCGCACCAAGTACCTGCCCAGCCTGCCCGCAGAACGGGGGCTCTACGTCGGCAAGCGGCGGATCCGGCTCTGCTCCGGCACCCGCATCATCGGCGATGGGGCGCTCGCCAACAGCCGCATCGTCAGCGACTACGTCGGTGCCTCTTTTCGCGACGGCCTGTTGTGGCTGCGCGAACCCCACGTCGTGGAGGCCTGGGCCGAGGGGCGCCCTGCCGGCGATGTCGACCGCGGCTTCAGCCACGACATCGAGCTGCGGGGGCTGACCTTCGAGGCCAGCGACTTCGCCAGCGCCGCGGCCACAATGGTCTGCGTGCGCGGCGTCGACTACCACGACAACCATCACGTTCGCTGCGGTGGCATCAAGTTCTTCCACGAACTGGAGCTCAACCGCCGCTATTCCCTCGCCCACGAGGACGATCCCACGACCGACAACGCCGTCCTCGCGGGTTTCGATCCGACCACGCCGGACGATCTCAACCAGGCCATTCGAATCAGCCACCTCACCGGCGGCACCGACCGGTACAGCTATACCCCCGGCGACGGCAAGGCGGCCGTCGCCGTGCGCCTCAACTTCGTCAGAGACTTCAGCATCTCCCACGTGCGCATGGACTACTGCAACATTTCCGGCTGGGGCGGATCGGCCCGGCCCGGCAAGGGTGGCGAACTACGCTGGATGCGACGCCTGCGCGACGGCTATATCAGCGACGTCCACTGCACGCGGTCCAACGGCGCGATCTATTTCAACAATGCCCACAACGTCAAGATCTTCGGCTGCAGCGCCAGGGACGTCAGCGATACGGCGTTCGATTTCGAAGGCTGCACCTACTGCCTGTTCGATGGCATCCACTCGGTCAATGCCGGCAATTTCGGCATCTCGGTCTTCTACGCGACCCGCGGCAACGTGATCAAGAACTTCCACGCGCTGCAGACCGCCGAAGCGGCACGACTGCGCGAGCGCTACGCGACGCAACGCTTCAAGCCGGGGCTGGGGAAGACGCTGTTCCGGCGCCTGGCGGGATTCGAGGATCCGGATTTCGAGCAGGACATCGTGCTGGATACCGGCTCTTTCGTCTACGAGGGGGAAGGCTTTGGCCTGGTGGCAGTCGACTCCTGGGTCAACGTCACCTATCGCAACGTCAATCACCATGACGTCGTGATGGACCTGCGCGCGCACAGCAACGCGCGGGAACAGTACCTGCAGGACAACCGTTTCACATTCACCAAGCCGGCAGCGGACGGCGACGCCCTCGTCGCCATCGGCCCCAACAGTTCAAGTTACGCCCGCTGGCAAGGCGGGGTCATCCAGTCGACGGTCGAACAGCCGTCGGGAGTGATACCACTGCTGGCCCAGGGGCGTGCCTACGCGGGCGTGACCATCGTCGACATCATGGAGTGTCGAATCGACGTGCCCGGCGTCGACACCTCGATCCTGATCGGCGATGTCCGCCGCTCGGGCCGCGCGCCCGGGCACGCCTTCCGGCTCCACGGCAACCTCGTGACCGCCGGGAGCCGGATCGAGATCCTGAATATCAACCAGCGAGCCGGTGGCGCGGCGCTCCAGTTGGAAGCCCTGAACAACCGAGACCTGAGCTTCTCCCCCGTCGACGCCGAGACCGACCAGGGCGATGGCGTCGCACGCTACCGGGCGCTGCGCGTCGGTCTCAAGGCGACCCGCTCGCGCTGAGCCGCACTCGGGGGGAACGCGTCGCCACGGTTGCAAGCGGCTTCACGACGGCGCGGTCCGCTCGCTTCCGTTCGACATGCCAGGCTTGCCCAGCACGATGAGCGCATCCGCCTGACGAAGACGCACGGCCCCCGAGGTTGGCGTTTGCTGACCCCGGCCTGCGGGGCCTGGCGACATCGGCGATGGCCTGGATGATCGCCCGCCTGCTTCCCTGGCCCAGGACGGGATGGCGATGATCGCCAGGCCGCCAAGTCCCGCGACCAGTACTTGACGTCGACTCGGCATGAGGCACTCTCCTGCAAGTGGTGGGGTCGATGAGTGGGCGCACGCAGTCGATATCGGCCATGAGGACGGCCCACTGGCAGCGGCGGAAGCGCTTGCGGCCTGCCGCCGGCGTCTCACGCCTCAGCGCCCCCGGGGTGGATCGTCGAACCGCGACTCTGCCCGATCCAGCGCCGCGATGATGCGATCCGCCGCCAGATAGGAGAACGTGTTGGTGATGTGATGATCGTCGCGGTAGACCAGTACGTTGTCCCGCAGCGGCGAGCAGCGTTGGTCGTCGCAGAACAGATCACTCAGATCTGCGAACTGGACGTTCGGCAGCTGGACCTCGTCGGTGGGCGACTGCGCCTTCAACACCGAACGCCTGGGGATGGAACAGGCCACGCTCGGATCGTCCTGGAGGTCGACGCACTTGGGCACGTCGAAGCCGTACCAGGGGTTGTCGCGTATCGCGAGCACATCGATGCCTGAGTCGGCCAACCGCCGCCAGACTTGACGATATCCCTCCGGCACGCGCTCCTCCGGCCCCTGCCCCCGAGTCGCGGTGGTAAACACCAGATCGGGTTTCAACTCGCCGAGACGCTCGAGCGCCTCGCGATTCCACGCCAGACAGGAAGGATTGACCTGATAACGGGCATGCGGGTCGGTCGATAGCATACAGGCCCCCTTGGTCATCGAGATCAACCGGAACTTCTCCCGCTCCGCCGCCACCCTCAGCGCCGCCAGCCAATGCTGGGCATGGGAGCCGCCCGCGAGCACGACCGTATAGTCCGCTTCCGGATCGCCGTAGGTGCACTCCCGGACCCCAGGCTGCAGATAGTTCTGATGGCAGCCATCATAGGAGGAAGCGGGCAAATCCAGGCTGGCGATCAGGGTCGACGGCTGGAGATCGTCGCCGGCAACGTCGGGCGCGCGCAGGAACGTCGCGAGTTCCGACCTGGCTGCCGCGCTACGCCCTTGATAGTCCTGGTACCACACCGCCAACGAGGCCAAGGGAAACGCCATCAACAGCACGCAGACGCCATAGGTATAAACCCGCCGGCGAGACAGCAGTGGCGAACGCCGCACCGGCGTCTCCAGGGCCCATGTCGTCACGAAGGCGAGCACCCCGGCACCGCCGATGATCGCCAGCCCCGGGAGGAGGCCGACATCGAACTCCCCGGTGGCGTAGCGATAGAACGAGAGCAGCGGCCAGTGCCAGAGATAGAACGAAAACGACATGTCGCCGAACCAGACGACGAACCGATTGTTCAGCAACCGCATGTCGCACCGGTTTCGCGCCGCGATGACGATACCTGCCGCGGCAAGCACCGGCACCAGGGCGACCACCCCGGGGAACAGGGTCGAAACGTCGAGAAACAGGGCGAAGGTCGTCAACACGATCAGCGAGACCCAGCCCAGCACCTTTGCGGCGGGCGGTGACAGCGAGACCCGCGAGACACCGAGCGCCAGCAACCCGCCGAGGGCGAATTCCCAGGCCCGGGCGAAGGTGTCGAAATAGGCCCAGGACTGGTTCTTGTCGGTGATGTAGATGCTGTAGCAGAGCGACAGCACGGTGACCGCCAGCAACAGCAGCACGCAGAATGAATTGTCCCGGCGCCCCCGGCGCGCATCGAACTTCAATCCCGCCCAGAGCAGCAGCGGAAACGCGAAATAGAACTGCACCTGGACCGCCAGGGCCCAGAGCTGCTGGAACGGCGACGGCGGCGCCCCCTGCTGGAGATAGTCGGTGGCGGTCAACGCCAGCGACCAGTTTTCCAGGAACAGGATCGACGCCATCCCATGCTTGATCTGGTTGCGCCACATCGAGTCCGGCATCAACCACATCGACAGCAGGATCGTCGCGCACACCACCAGCGCCGCGCCCGGCAGCAACCGCCGCAGCGTCTTGCCGTAGTAGTCCAGCACGTCGGCCAACGACAGCGGCGCCCGACGTGTCAGCGATCCCACGACGAAGAAGGCGGCAACCACGAAGAAGACATCGACGCCGCCCGAGACGCGCTGAATCCAGATGTGATAGACGGCGACCATCAGCGCCGCGACGGCTCTCAGGCCCTGAATCTCGTAGAGATACTTCCTTTCCTTACCCAACGAATGGCTCCTTTCCATTCCATGCGCCCTTTTCCCCGCGACGGCGGACGGCTGACGTCCGGCCATCCGGCGAAAAGCGCTTTTCATGCCTGTGCCGACGATCGGCGGTCTCTCCTGCGTCAAGCCCCTGTCCAGGGGGCATCGGCATCAGGCCCGGCTTCCGACCCGGACCTGGCGCCCCTTCAGGTTGTAGGCGAACAGGAATCTGACCGCCGCCCAGCGTTGAGACATCCGTGCCAGAACGCAGCAGCAAAGGAAGGTGACGCCGAAAAGCAGCCCGAACACCAGGTTGGCATTCGAATCGGGCATCGCTTTCGACAGAACCGTGACCACCACCAGGATGATCGGCATGTGGGCCACGAAAAGCACGATCGACTGGCGGCCGCACCACTGCAGCAGTGTCGTGCAGCGTTGCACCCACCCGAGCATGGCGAGACGCGCCAGCGGCACCAGTGACGCCAGGGAGATAAGCAGGTAGACCGGTGAGAAAGGATGCAGCGGCATCAGATACCCGGCCAGGCAGACCGCGACCAGCAGCCAGACCACGAATGGATTCAGGCGCGCGAGCCCGTCGGCGAATCCGCTCAGGTTCTCGCCCAGCCAGCCGCCGAGCATGAAGAAGACCGCGTAGAAGACGATCTTGGTCGGTAGCGTCGGCACCATCCGGCCGTCGTCGTCCGGCACCAGCAGCCAGTCGGGGGCCAGATGCTGGGCCAGGTAGAAATAGAGCAGGTAGCCGACCAGCGTCACCGCGACCGCGCCCTTGGCACTCAACTTGAACAGGAAGAAAGCGAGGACGTAGTAGATGAACAGGCAGTACAGGAACCAGAGATAGTTGTAAGGCAGGATCAGCAGCGGAAACAGCTCGTCCGGCATCGGCTCGTTCATCAGCACCCAGCGCAGTGAATAAAGCACGAAGGCGACGAGTGTCCACACCACATAGGGATGAGCGATGTTCTTGAGCTTTCCGGTGAAGAAGCGGCGCGGCCCCTTCTGCAACGACCGCGCCACCATCAGTCCCGACAGGAACATCAGCACCGGCATCCTGAACGGCGCCAGATATTCCGACATCAGCGGGAGCCAGGACCAGAGTCCGTCATAGCGAATCGAAATCCCGTACTGGGAGTGAAGCACGATCACCAGGACGACCGCCGTCCCTCTGACGAGATCGATCCATCGATAGCGTGCTGCCGTCGTCTGTTCCACGAGAGCTTTCCTTGGGCATTGGGTTGAATCGCGCCGCGTCCGCGCCTCCGATGCCACAGCGGGTGACGTCGCAGCCGGGATCGCGTTCGATGTGAGAGGTCGGCGGCCGCCGGCGGCGACCGGACGCACGGAGGGATCAGTAGGCGTTGTTGCCGGTGAAGCCCTTGAAGACCGTCAGGAAGATGATCTTGAGATCCAGCAGCAGGGACCAGTTGTTGATGTACCAGAGGTCGTGCTCGACACGATGCTGCATCTTGTCCAGCGTATCGGTCTCGCCGCGAAAACCGCGCACCTGGGCCCAGCCGGTAATTCCCGGCTTCACCATGTGCCGCTGCATGTAGGATTCGACCAGGTCCTTGTAGTACTCGTTGTGCGCCAGCGCATGGGGACGCGGGCCGACGATCGACATGCGCCCCTGAATCACGTTGATGAACTGCGGCAATTCATCCAGCGAGGTACGGCGCAGGAACGCGCCGACCCGCGTGATTCGGGGATCCCGCCGCGTGGCCTGAGCGACCTGGCCGTTCTCCTCCTGATGCATTTTCATCGAGCGAAACTTGTAGACCTGGACGTCGTGGCCATTGGCGCCGGTGCGCAGCTGCTTGAACAGCACCGGGCCGGGGGATGAAAACTTGACCGCGATGGCGCAAGCCGCGCAGACCGGCGCGATCAGCAACAGGATCAAGCCGCCGATGACGATATCCTCGAGCCGCTTGACCCACAGTGCACTGCCGGCTATCGGGCTGACGCTCAGATCGATGGCGTGGGTGCCGGCGATATGACTGACCCGATGGTTGAGCAGCGGGATGTCGGCAAAATGGGGAATGAAGCGAATTTCCAGCGGCAGGTGGCGGAGGTTGTACATGATCGCCTTGACGTGCTCGCCCTCGGATACCGACAGGCAGATCCACACCTCCTTGGCACCCGACTTCTCCACCCGGCGAGCCAGGTTGCGCGGCGCCTTCTCCGCCCGCAGCACGCGCCCGCGGCAGACACCGGCGATCGCATACCCCTGCTCCTGGTGTCGACGCAATGAACGCGCCACATCGAGCAGATTCTCTTCCGGACCGACCAGGAACACCTTGCGTCGATTGCGGATGCTGCCGTTGTGGTACATCGTCAGCATCATCAGCAGTGCCCGGGAGGCGGCGACCAGGCAGAACGACAGCATGAAGGTGAACACCAGCCACTGCCGGGAGACCTCGTCCGACAGCTTGAGCAGGAACATCAGGATGCTCACGGCCGCGAATACCGCGGCCCACACCCACAGCAGCCGATAGATCCGGCTGCGCAACCGGGTGGAACGCCACTTGCTGTAGCCGCCGCCGGACAGGTTGATCAGCACGACGGCCAACGCCATCACGATCAGCACCAGCGCATTCACGCTCTCCAGTCGCGGTGTCTGGAACCGAATCCCGTTGGCGAGAATGCCCGCCAGCAGGATTGCCATGACGTCGATCAACGGTGCCAACCGCCTGACAGGATTCAGACTTTTCATATTCGTTCTCCCGATACCATCCTGGTAACCCTTGACATAGCTGTTGTTGAAAACTGCTGTCGGATCTCATTCCCGGGGTGGTTTCAAACCCCGTCATCGAGATCCAGGCGCAAAAGCGCCCGGGGAGATCACGTTCGGTCTCGACGGACAGCCGCCCGAACGCACCCGCTACTTCTGGAAAACACCCACCAGCTGGTCGTTGTCGAAAACCAGCAATGCATTGATTTTCCTGGAATCCATCATCGCCAATGCATCCTCGACACGAGCAGTCGGGGCGATTCGCGACGCCTGCGGCGTCATGAAGTCGTAGGCCTTCCTGGAGAAGACGTATTCGCCGTACTTCTCGATGGCACGGCGAATGTCACCATCGGTGATGACGCCCCAACTGCCGTTGTGCTGGACGACCGCCATCCCCAGCTGCCCCCGCGACATCGCCTGGATCACATCGAGCACCTCCGCCTCCGCCTTGACCACCGGCAGGTTCTCGCTGCGCATCTCGTGCTCGACCCGGCTCAACAGGCGGCGTCCGAGCGAGCCTCCCGGGTGGAACCGGGCAAAGTTCTCGGGCTGGAAGTCCCGCGCCTTCATCAGCGTCACCGCCAGCGCGTCTCCCATCGCCAGCGTGGCGGTGGTCGACGACGTCGGCGCCAGCTGCAGCGGACAGGCCTCCTCGATGACGCCGATATCGAGATGACTGTGGGAAGCCCGCGCCAGGGTCGAGCTTCGGTTGCCGGTCATGCCGACCAGATAGTTGCCGTTGTCCTTGAGATACGGGATCAGCTTGACGACTTCCTCCGTTTCCCCCGAATTGGAGATCGCCAGGAAGACGTCGTGGGGCGTCACCATGCCCAGGTCGCCGTGATAGGCCTCGCCCGGATGCATGAAGAAGCTCGGGCTGCCGGTGCTCGCCAGGGTGGCCGCTATCTTGCGACCGACGATCCCGGACTTGCCCATGCCGCAGACGATCCCCCGCCCCGGGGTCTGCAGGATGGCGTCGATGGCGGCGCTCAGGTCGTTGTCGAGCTTGCGGGAGACCTCCAGAAGCGATTCGGCTTCCTTGACGAAGACCTGTCGGGCCGTTTCCAGATATTCCAGATTCATGCTGTGCTCCTCCCTGACGCTGGTTGCTGCCAGGCCGAAATGGCTGACTGCCGTCGGCGGACCGACGACGCCGTACCAACGGCATCGAGGCCCGTGATTCGAGAGCGCGCGGACGCGCGCCATCGGTGATACGAAGGTATCGATAGGATCGAATGGGGTGAGGCCGAGCCTCGGTAACGCTAGGGTTCCGAGATCGAGCGCCCGGCTCTCGGCAACGCCACCGACCGGCCAGGTGGTGGCTCACTCAGGGCGCCGGATGGGGAATCCGGCGCCTGGATAACGTGCGGGAGGCGCAGGCAGGCGGCCTCCCGACGGATTCACTGAACGATGCGGCGCAGCGCCTCGTCATCTCCCAGCAGATGCGCGTACATCCCGGCCAGGTCGAGGCCGCGCGCCGAGAGCAGGTCTTCGGCGATCTCGCGTGCGACACCGCGCCCGCCCTCGGCTTTCGTCACGTAGTCGGCTGTATCGAGAACCAGAGGATGGGCATCGGCCGGGGCATAGGCCGCGGCGACTTCCCGCATCACCGGGATATCGATGACATCGTCGCCCGCGAACGCGATGCGGTCGGCAGCGATGCCCTGCTCCTCGGCGATCTGCTGGATGGCTTCGAGCTTGCGACTGAAGCCGATCTTGATCACGTCCATGCCCAACTGGGTGGCCCGTGTCATCAGCGGCTGGCTCGATTTGGCCGACAGCACGCCGCTCTTGATGCCGTGCTGCCGCAGCAGCCCGATCGCGACACCGTCACGCACATTGAACGGCTTGAGCGCTTCCCCCTCCGGCCCGATCAGCAGCGTGCCATCGGTCAGCACGCCGTCGACATCGAACAGCACGAGTTCGATCTGGTCACGACGATCCGGACGGGAAATCGATCGATTTCGACGTTCCATCAATCGATCTCGACCGGGGGCAGGCTCTTGACCAGATCGTCTACCGCCTTGATCTGGGCCAGGAACGGTTCCAGCTTGTCGAGCGGCAGCGCGCTGGGGCCATCGCAGCGCGCGTTGTCGGGGTCGGGATGCGACTCGAGAAAGAGACCGCCCAGCCCCACGGCCATTCCGGCGCGGGCGAGCTCGAGAGCCTGGCGGCGACGCCCGCCCGAGGCCTCGCTGGTCGGATCACGGCGCTGCAGGCTGTGGGTCACGTCGAAGATCACCGGCGCGCTGCCGCTGACGTCCATCATCTCGCGAAAACCCAGCATGTCGACGACCAGATTGTCGTAGCCGAAGCAGCTGCCGCGTTCGCACAGGATGACCTGCTCGTTGCCCGCTTCGGCGCACTTGTCGACGATATTCTTGACCTGCCCCGGACTCAGGAACTGCGGCTTCTTGATATTGATCGGCTTGCCGGTCCTCGCCATCGCCACGACCAGGTCCGTCTGGCGGGCCAGAAACGCCGGCAACTGGATCACGTCGGCGACCTCGGCGACGGGCTGCGCCTGCGCTACCTCGTGCACGTCGGTGATCACCGGCACGTTGAACTCGCGTTTGACCGCCTCGAAGATTTTCATCCCCTCGTCGAGGCCGACACCGCGGAAGGAGTGGATCGAGGAGCGGTTGGCCTTGTCGAACGAGGCCTTGAACACGTAGGGAATGCCCAGTTTGCCGGTCACTTCGACATAGGCCTCGCAAGCCCTCAAGGTGCTGTCGAGATCTTCCAGCACGTTGATGCCGCCAAACAGCGTGAAAGGCGCGTCGTTGGCCACTGCCAGCCCGCCGACCGATACGGATTTCATCAAGCCACCTCACTTCTATCCATTGAATGCAATCTTGCGCGGTCCATAAGCTTAACGAAGTTCGCCTCGCTGAAGGGAGTATCCTGAAAGTAGTCCTCGTTCACCAGATAGTGATCGATGTAGGCCGCCAGGCGACGCTCGCTGAAATGCGCGTAGAAGGTATTGCCCAGAAACGTCACCTTCTTGTCCAGCAGCTTGGCCTCGAGACCCACCGTGGAGTTGATGGTCACCACCTCGGCGGCCCGATCCAGCAGCTGGAAGGTATTCTCGTTGACGATGAGGAAGTCGTGCTCCGCACGCAGCCCGGCCAGAATCGACGGAATGGCCTGGTTGATCTCCGCGGGATGGGGCTTGATCACCAGTCGCAGCCCCTTCTCCCTGGCCATCGCGATCGCGTCCTTGAGGCCGTCGATCACGCTGTTCTTGCGGTAGTTCAGAATGATCTGGGCGTCGGTGCTCACCTGCATCGGAAAGAACAGGTAGGGCGTTGCCCAATCCATCTCGTCAAGCACGACTTCATCCGCCTTGCGGAGCTTCCTCAGCTCGTCGAAGCCGTAGGCGTTCTCGCCGGCATAACCCAGGATCGCCTCGAGACGGCATCCCACGACCTGGACGAACTTCTGGAACACCGTCTTGAAGTCGAGCTTGCGCGCCTGCCCGATCACGTGCCGCTTCATGCGCGCGGCGGTGTATTCGCGCTTCCAGCGACGAAAGGCCTCGAGATCGACCGGGTAATCGTCCAGTACCTCGACATGCTCGTACAGATAGGACTGCATGTCGGTGCCCTGGGGATCCGCGAAGGTCTTGTTGCCGATATTGCCGTAGCCGGTGTAGAGCACGTCGATGTCATTGGCCCGGGCGTGGTCGGCCAGCGCCGACTGGGAGGCGAGCCGGCCGCTCGGCAGGATATAGAGATCCCATTGGCGCCTGGGTTGCTCGCGCTCGATGAAGTCCGCGAAACCGGAGTAGACCCTGTCGGCCTGAGCATGGGTCAAGCGGCCGGTCAGGATACTGAAGTTGTTCTCCCGGCAGGTACGTCCCCGACCCCGGCGCGGCATGAACACCGTCTCGCGCTTGAGCGTCAGGTAGACGTACATGATCAGGTTGTTGGCCACGAACTCGACACGGCAACCGCTGGCGCCGGGCGCGGCGAAGACGCGCTTGAAGAAGCGGTAGTCCTCGGGGTTGGAGATATTGATCAGAACCTGACTATACATAGCACTGCCCGTTATGCTGGTAGAGTTTCAAGAGTTCGGTATTCATGCTGACCGGCGAGAAATCCCGCTCGTAGCGCTCACGGCAGCGCCGCCCCATCGCCTGCCGGTCGCAGCGGTCGAAAGCGGCCATCGCCGTGGACAAGGAGGCCGGGAAATCGTCGAAATCGAAGACGAAGCCGGTATCGCCATGGCTCACCAGTTCGGGCAGCGCACCGCGGTTCGAGCAGATCACCGGCGTGGCGTTCCGGTAGGCTTCCAACACCACCAGGCCGAATCCCTCCCAGCGACTGGGAACGATCAGCGCCTTGGCCCGCGCGATCAGTCCGTCCAGCGCGGTATTGTCCTGCCAGCCGAGAAATTCCATGTTGTCCCGGGCGGTGAACGTGGCATCGGAATCGACGACATTGCCGCCGACGATCTTCAGCAGCGGGCGATCTTCGCCCCAGAACGCGTGGAGCTTGTCGAACCCTTTCTGACGATCGAAACGCCCGATGAACAGATAGAAATCCTCCTTGCGCCCTTCGCCGATCGCTTCCCGGGTATCGCGCACGCAGTTCTTGATCAGCAGCGTCTTCTCCCCCATCCCGGCCCGTTCCAGCAACGTGCGCTCATACTCCGAGATGGCGACGACACCGTCGGTGCGCCGATACAGCGCCCTCTCCACCCACTGGATGCCATGCCGCTTGAGGCCGGAGATGCGATGCGGGTCGAACGCGACCCCATGGGGCTGATAGATCAACTTGGCGCCATGGAAAGAGATCGGCAGCGTGCGGCAGAGAAAACCGGCGAAGGTGCTGTGGACATGCACTACATCGGGGCGCGCCTGGGAAACCGCGCCGCGCAGACGCATGGCCAGGTGTTTCAGTCGCTGGATCCGGCCGGCCCCGTCGAACCCGATGACGTGGATCTTGTTTTTCAACTCCGCGATGTCGCCCAGGTTGATCTCCTCGAGCTGGGTGAGCGGCAGCAGTACCGACACGGCCTCGACTTCCGGACGCCGCGCCTGCTCGGCCACCACGTTGTTCAGATACGTGGCGATGCCGCCGGTCACCGTCTCGCAGACATGCATGATTTTCATGAATTCACTCGCTGAAAGAGAGCATTACCAGCAGGCAATAGATGATGAAGGTCGGGACCAGGACCAGCGCGGCATCGGAGAAGGTGGCGACCCAATACATCACGCATCCGATCGAAGCGGCGCGACTGATCGGCCGGGTCGTGTCGAAAAGGCTCCGCGCCATCACGATGTTGGCGAAGAACATCAGAAAGGGGATCAGTCCGATCAGGCCGACGAACTCCGCGATGGAGACGTAGGGAATTTCGTAGGACCAGTAGATCGGTGTGCTGGAGATCAGACCGGCATCGAAGAAGTACTCCAGGTAAGCCGCCCGGCCACCCAGATTGCTGTCGAAGAGGAACGTGACGTCCTTGCCCATCATGCCCAGCAGCCCGATGATGCCCGGTACCACCAGGCACACCGCAAGGCAGATCACGATCAGCTTCTTGACCGAGATGGCCTTGTTGAAGATCAGGTACTCGAAGGCGCAATAGATGAGCAACAGCGCCCAGGCGGTGCGCGAGAGCGTCAACATGATCGTCAGCATCAGCGCCAGGAGCCACAGACGGTTCTTCTCGATGACGGCGAAGACCGGCAGCAGCATGATCATGCAGACCGCATAGATGTTGCCGTTGTTGTAGGTCGAGAACAGCTTGTAGATCCCGCCCCGGTCGTTCATCCGGGCCTCGAGGGTCTGTTCGGCACCGAAGGTCGTCGTCAGCGCGGGAATGGAGAAGTACTGCCCGGTGCCGATCTTGAGAACGAAGAGAAAGAGGCCGAAGGCGACCGCGAACCGAATACAGTTGCGCAGGCAGACCAGGAGATAGCGAACGTTCTCCGCCGACAGCCGTTTCGACCACACGTAGAAGAAGATCGGCACCACGATCAGCGCCATGATGTAGCCGAAGTAGATCCCGACGCTGGCAATGCCATTGAGCAGCGTCACCGTCAGGAACAACGCCCAGAACGGCATCAGCAACCAGATGTAGATCGAGTAGCGATCCTGGCGACCGAGTTGCCCCGTTCCCAGGATCGCCTTGATGAACAGGATCGGGAACGAGAAGCAGATCAGCAGATAGATGGTATTGAGGGGAATGCCGCCCACGGCGACCCCCGATTTCGGTAGCGCAATGGCAAAGATGATCGCCATCGCCACGAACAGCCGTTTGGCGTTGATTACCAGCATGTCTCTCGCTATCCATTAACAGCCGACGGCAATCCGTGGCCTGCGGTTTCGATCAAGGTGTGGTGCGGAGCCGAATCGTCTCCGCTCCCGGGCATCAGCGGCGTTTCAGCGCCGGATCGGCAGCATGAGAATGCCCATGCGGCGCCAGACGAAGCATGCCGCGACCAGATTCTGCATCCCCAGCACCATGGCGAGGGAGATCGCCGCACCGACCGCTCCCCACAGCGGGATCAACACCACGAAGGCCAGCAGCCCCAGGGCGCTGCAGACCAGGGAGATATTGCGCATCACCTTCTCCCGCCCCGTCATCGTCAGCAGAAACCCCACCGAGCCGAACGACACGTTGACGAGATGGCCGATGACCACGATGCGCAGCAGGCTCGCCGCCTCGCGGAACTCCGCCCCGAACCAGCCCAGCACCCACTCCGGGAAGAGAAAGCAGACGATCGCCAGCGGCGTCGCCATGCCGGCCGCCACCATCGAGCTCTGACGGGCCAAGCGCCCCAGCGCTTCATGCTCTCCGCGGTGGAACAGCTGCGCGAAGCGCGGCGGGAAGACCGCATTGATGACCAGCAGGATGAAGCTGATGACCATGCCGACCCGCTCGGCGGATTTGAACAACCCCAGGTCGGCGTGGCTCAGCAGCGCCCCGGCAATCAGCATCGCCACCACCTGCTGGAGAAACATCGACAGGTTCAGCACGATGAAACTCTGCGCGGTGGCGAAGAACTCGCTGCGGCGAGGCGGCGCCTCGGCCCCCATCCCTTCGCCCCGCCGAACGGCGGGATGACGACGCAGCCAGAGCACCATCTGCAACGCCCCCTGCAGGCACACCAGCCAGGCCGACAGACAGAATGCCCAGCCGGCCTGTGGCAGCGAGCGGGAACCGGTGACGAGGACCATGGCCAGAATGCAGATGGCGGCCAGCAGCGATATCGAGCCGTTCTCCTGCAGGCTCGCCCTGGCCGGCATGTGCACGCCTTTCAGGAACCCCGCCAGCACGAACGACAGCGTAAAGGCCGGCGTCGCCACCGCGATGCTGATCAGCAGCGACGACAGCTCCGGCGAACCGAAAGCCTCGGCGATCTGGCGGTGCAGCAGGCCGATTCCGCCCCCCAGGAGCAGACTCAGCCAGCCCGCCCGCACCATCGCCCAGCGCAGGTAGCGCATGATGTTGGGACTGGCGTTGTCCTGGCTGATGTAGCGCATCAGCGAGCCGTTGAGGCCGTAACAGGCAATGATGCCCGCACCGAAGATGACGCTCTGGGCCAACGCGAAGACACCCACGCCCTGGGCGCCGTAGAGGCGCCCCAGGACGACACCCAGCAGGATCGTGCCCAGTGCGGCGATGCCCCGGGCGGCAAAGGTGCGGCAGAGGTTGACGAACAGGTCGCCACGCAACCGCGAAACGATCCGGACGTGCCTGTCGCCCAGCAGAGAAAGGCTCATGACGATAGTCCCGGCATCGGATCAAGCCGTTCGAATGCGAAGGGTCGGGTATCCATCATTTGTAGCTGTAGTGGTAGTAGCCGTAGCCGTACTCGGTAGCGGCCTTGCGCTCCACGGCATTGAAGATGGCGCCTCGGGGCTCGACGCCCGAAGTCTTCAGCCGGCTGATCGCCAGCTCCATCTCCTTGACCGGGTTGGTCTGGAAACGGGCAAGTATCAGCGTCGTGCCCACCTGCTTGCCGATGATGGCCGCATCGGTCACCGCGAGAATCGGCGGAGAGTCGACGATGACCAGGTCGAAGCGCTCGCTGACCTGGGCCAGGAATTCGCTGAAGCGCGACGTCATCAGTAGCTCGGAGGGATTCGGTGGCGCCATGCCACGAGCGACGTAATGCAGATTGTCCACGTTGTCGACCGTGCGGATCACCTGCTCGAGACCCTGCTTGCCGGAGAGCACATCGCTCAGCCCGTTCTCGGAGGCGGCCCCGAAGGCGCTATGGATCTGCCCTTTGCGCATATCCGCGTCGACGACCAGCACGCGCTGCCCCGATTGGGCACACACCGCTGCCAGATTGACGCTGACGAAGCTCTTGCCCACGCCGGGGCTGGGCCCGGTGATCATCAGGCGATTGTCGCCGGCCTCGAGCATGGCAAAGTGAAGACTGGTCCGCAGGCCGCGCAGCGCCTCCACCGAGACATCGGCGGGATTGCGGGCGGCCAGCAGGCCTCTGGGGAAGCTGCGGCCTTGCTCCTTGCTGGAGCGCTTCACGCGTCGGTTCAGCTTGCCCTGCTCGTCCGACAACGGAATGGTGGCGTAGACCGGCAGTCCCAGATCCTCGATCTGCTCCTGGGTTTCGATACCGCGGTTGAACAGCGCCCGCAGGAAGACGGCGGCGACCCCGACGATCAACC
>NZ_CEXLVS010000063.1:0-6945 GCF_982684285.1 Salinicola sp.
AACCTACGACCAATTGGTTAAAAGCCAACTGCTCTACCAACTGAGCTAACGACCCATCAGAAGCTTTTGATCAGGAGTATTCACCCCTGAAACATCGACCCGTCGGAAAGTGGTGGGTCGTGTAGGATTCGAACCTACGACCAATTGGTTAAAAGCCAACTGCTCTACCAACTGAGCTAACGACCCCTCCCGACTGGGCGCACATATTACTCATAAGCCTCGGAGCAGGCAAGCGTTTTTTCCCATCCCGAGGCAGCGGCTGCGGACCGTAATCAGGCGCCGTCGCGGCGCGGACGACGCGGTTTCTTCATCGCGGTCACCGGGCGGCGCTTGTTCTTGTCACGACTCCAGCGGTTTTTCTCGTCCGGCGTCAATTCCGGCACCTTACGCGGTTCGAGCCCGGCGAGATTAGACAGTTCGTCGATCTCGTCCTGGGTCATTTCCGTCCACTCGCCGGCCTTGGCGCGCTTGTCGAGGAAGATGTTGCCGTAGCGCACCCGCTTCAGGCGGCTAACGGTCAGGCCCTGGGACTCCCACAACCGCCGCACTTCGCGGTTACGGCCTTCCATGATCACCACGTGGAACCAGGTATTGATGCCTTCGCCACCGAACTCTTGCACGTCGGTGAAACGCGCCGGGCCGTCGTCGAGCATGACGCCCTCGACCATGGCAACCACGTGTTCACGCTTGACGTCGCCCATCACGCGAACCGCGTATTCACGCTCGATCTGATGCGAAGGATGCATCAGCCGATTGGCCAGTTCGCCATCGGTGGTAAACAGCAGCAGGCCGCTCGTATTGATATCGAGGCGGCCGATCGCGATCCAGCGCTCGCCCTTCAACCGCGGCAGACG
This sequence comes from Salinicola sp., assembly GCF_982684285.1. Taxonomy (NCBI): domain Bacteria; kingdom Pseudomonadati; phylum Pseudomonadota; class Gammaproteobacteria; order Oceanospirillales; family Halomonadaceae; genus Salinicola; species Salinicola sp. Next base: position 855 of record NZ_CEXLVS010000063.1, read on the forward strand.
CTCGAATACGGTCCGGCGGCCTTCCGGATCCTTGCGCGTGCACAGCTCGCCTTCCGGCTTGTTGTACATGATCACGCGACGCGGCACTTCCTCGACGGCGCGCAGGTTGATCGCACGGTCGTCGAGCGCGACCCGGTCATGCGACCCTACACGATCACCGAGCTTGGCGGTCTGGCCGTTGACCTTTAGCCGGCCGGCGCTGATCGCGGTTTCCATTTCTCGGCGCGAACCATACCCGGCGCGGGCCAGAACTTTCTGCAATTTTTCGGTATTGGTATCAGTCGTCATGCTGTCATTGCCTCATCGGCTAGTCGCCATCTCCGCTTGGCCTGTCGCCAGCGCGATTGCAAGCGGCGACTCTCAAGTGTCCGTGTCCGTTTCGTCGTGATCCGAAATGGTGCCGGTCTCCGGCGCCTCCGTTTCGTTAAGACGTTTCCGGGCACGTTCGGCCAGTCGCGCTTCGAGCTCGGCAAAACTCAGCGACTCGCCGGGGGACGCCATCTCGGCGTGTTCGTCATTGTCGGGCTCATCATTGTCACATCCACCCGACGCTGCCGATAAATCGGTTTCTTCTTTTTCCACCAATGCTTTAGAGGTTTCTTCCCCTGTGAGCGGTGGTGTTTCGCTGCCGGTGACGCCGCCAGTATCGACATCGGGTACATCGGCAAACGGCTCATACATACCGGTTTCGAACGTCTCGAAGGCCTTGAGTTCATGCATCGGCGGCAGCGAGTCCAGGGTTTTCAGTCCCAGATCGTCGAGAAACGACCGCGTCGTCGCATAGACTGCCGGCCGTCCCGGGACGTCGCGATGGCCGACGACGCGAATCCAGCCCCGCTCCACCAGCGTGCGCATGATCGAACTACTGACGGCCACGCCGCGAACCTCTTCGATATCGCCGCGGGTCACCGGCTGGCGGTAGGCGATCAGCGCCAGCGTCTCGAGCAGTGCCCGCGAGTATCGCTGCGGTTTCTCGTCCCACAGCCGCGACACCCATGGCGAGTAGCGCTGCCGGATTCTGACCTGATAACCCGAGGCCGACTCCTGCAGTTCCAGCGCACCGCCCGCCCTCAATCGATCGCCGAGCTTGTTCAGCGATTCGCGAATGGCCGCACGGGACGGTGGCTGCCCCGAATCGAACGGGCCGTCACCGAATAACGTCTCGAACCGCTCCAGCGACACCGGCTCGCCGGCGGCCAGCAGAATCGCCTCGAGGATTTCGTCCAGTGCCGGGGGCACGTAGGGGTCGGTCAGGCGGTTCATGCCTTCGCCTCGTCGTCGCTGCCGGTTTCGAAGACACCCTCTGATTCGCCGGGAGCGTCTTCGGTCTCGTCGACGACGCCCGCTTCCAGCGCCAACCGGGCACGCAGGTGGATCGGCGAGAGCGGCGCATTCTGCACGATTTCGATCATCGACTCACGCGCTAATTCGAGAATCGCCATGAAGGTCACGATGACCCCGGCGCGCCCCTCGGAAAGCTCGAACAGCGCCTCGAACGGCGTGAAACGATCGGCGTTCAGCTTGGCCATGATCGAGAGCATCCGCTCGCGGGTCGAGAGCACTTCACGACTGATCCGATGGGACTGACGCAGATCGGCCCGTTTGAGCATGCCGCCGAGCGCGCCAAGCAGATCGTTCAGCGACACGTCCGGGTGAATCACGCGCCGTTCGAGCTCGGGCAGTGCCGCCTGCGCCGAGTGCCAGTCGCGTCCCATGCGCGGCAGGGTATCGAGCTCTTCGGCAGACAGCTTGAGCTGTTCGTACTCCTGCAGCCGGCGAATCAGCTGAGCTCGCGGATCCTCCTCGTCGTCCTCGTCATCACCCTTGGGCGGCCGCGGCAGTAGCGAGCGCGATTTGATCTCGGCGAGCATCGCGGCCATCACCAGATACTCGCCGGCGAGATCGATCTCCATCGCCTGCATCAGGTCCACGTACTCGACGTACTGATGGGTAATGGCGGCGACGTTGATGGCCAGGATATCCAGATTCTGGCGCCGGATCAGATAGAGCAGCAGATCGAGCGGGCCTTCGAAGGTCTCGAGAAAGACCTTGAGCGCTTCCGGCGGAATGTAGAGATCCTGCGGCAGCTCGGTCAGCCCTTCGCCATTGACCCGCGCTACGAACTCCAGCGGCAGCTGACCGGCAGGCGACGCCTCGGCGGCATCGGGTCGTTCGGATTCGATAACGCTCACGCCGCCTCCCGGATCACTGCTGAATAGTGACAGCAGTCTAACAAGGCAGGCGACGCTGGCCTATCGACACGACGTCGACCGACCGGCGGAGGTCACGCCGCTATCGTTGGCTCTCAGGCAGGCTGGCGCGCAAATCGGCGATAGGTAAATTCGTCGTCTCGGCTCGAGTCGATGATCGCCAGCGTCTGGATCTCGTCATGATAGGGCGAGAGCTCGCAGACCGGGTCCATCTGCGTTGCGTCACCGGTGAGCATCAGCGCCTGACAGCGACAGCCGCCCCAGTCGATCTCGCGACGATCACAGCTCTGACACGCATCCGGCATCCAGTCGGTGCCACGATAGGCGTTGAACGCGGGACTCGCCTGCCAGATATCGTCAAGCGCGTGTTCGCGTACGTTCCAGAATTCGAGTCCGGGGATGGTCTCGGCGGCGTGGCACGGCAATACCTTGCCGGCGGGCGTGACGTTGAGCGACTGGCGGCCCCAGCCGTTCATGCACGGCTTGGGCAGGCGCGCGTAGTAATCCGGCACCACGGCGTCGATCACCAGCTTGCCTTTCAACCGTTCGCGGGCCGCCTCGACGAGATCCAGCGCCTCCATCACCTGCTCACGTGGCGGCATCAGCGCGCCACGGTTCTGAAGCGCCCAGCCGTAATACTGCGCGTGAGCGATCTCGAGACGCCGCGCGCCCAGCGCCAGCGCCAGTTCGACCAGATCGGGAATCTGATGCAGGTTGGCACGATGGATCACGCTGTTGAGCGTCAACGGCAGCCCGACGTCGGTCACCTCGGCGGCAAAGGCAAGCTTCTTGTCGAAGGCGCCGGGCAGGTTGGCGATATGATCGTTGACCTCCGCGGTCGCACCCTGCACCGAGAGCTGCACGTGATCGAGCCCGGCATCCGCCAGCGCCTCGAGCCGCGCCCGGCTGATATTGACGCCGGCGGTGATCAGGTTGGAGTAGAGGCCATGTTCGGCGCAGCTCGCCACCAGCGCTTCGAGATCCTGACGCAATGCCGGCTCGCCACCCGAAAGATGCACCTGCAACACGCCGAGCTCGGCCGCCTCGGCAAAGACCCGCTGCCAGGTCTCGGTATCGAGCTCTTCACGCTTGCGGGTCAGTTCGACCGGATTGGAGCAGTACGGGCACTGCAGCGGGCAGCGGTGGGTCAATTCCGCCAACATGCCAATGGGGGGTGGCAGCATAGAGGGCGACTGTCGCGCTTCCGGCTGGGTATTCATGCCACTTCCAGGACGTTCTTGGTGATCAGATCGGCGAGCATCGCCCGCACGTCGACGAGTATGCGCTCGCGGGGCGCCGCGAAGGTTTCGGCCAGATCGTCGACGATGGCGGCGATGTCACGCTCGCCATCGACGCGGGTGAGCACCTGCTGAGCGACGGGATCGAGCTGGAACACCCGTTCCGGCGCCAGCAGCACCCAGCCGCCGCGGGCCTTGTCCTCGCGCAGCCGCACACCGCGCGGGATTTTCACCACGTCGGATTCGTGAAGCTCGGGCTCGCCGCCGGCGTTGGTGTCGGTAGGGGCGTCGGCATTCATCGGGCAATCTTCCCTTCGCCACCCAGGCCGTCACCTTCGATCTCCTGCCCTTCGACGCCACTGCCCCAGGCGCCCGGCGGCACCTGACCCGCTGCATTCGAGCCGGAACCGACGTAGGCGTGCTGCAGCGCATCGAGCATCGCCCACAGCACGCTGCACTTGAAGCGCAGCGCATCGATCACCGCCTGCTGCTGGTCGGCGCGCTTGGCGTGGCGTTTGACGTAGTCGAGCGCCATCTCGGCATCGCGTGGCGCCTGGGTCAGCCGCGGCTCGAAGTAGGCGAGCGTCTCGCGGGAGACGAAATCGTAGTGTTCGAGCATGCCGCGCACGCGCTGGCCGATCACCATGGGCGAGAACAGCTCGGTCAGCGACGAGGCGATCGCCTCGAGTAGCGTCCGATCGCGCACGAAGTGGGTATAGGCTTCGACGGCAAAGCGCGTCGCCGGCAGGATGCCGCGGGTCGAAACGACCAGTTCACGGGGTAAATCCAGGCCGTCGGTCAGCTTGAGCCAGCGCTCGATCCCGCCCTCGCCCGCCGCTTCGCCGTCATGATCGACCAGTCGCGAACGCCAGGTTCGACGCAGATCGGGATCGTCGAGCCTCGCCATCAGCGAGGCGTCCTTGATCGGGATCATCGCCTGATAGTAGTGGCGGTTGAGCGCCCAAGCCTGGACCTGACGCTTGTCGAGCTCACCGTTCTGAAGCATCAACTGGAACGGATGACGATGATGGTAGCGGGTCTCGCCGACCTCGCGCAGCCGGGCTTCCAACGCCTCCGTGCTCAACGGCTCGACGAGGTCAGGATGGTTTTCGAAATTCAGCAAGAGAGCTCCATGCCGTCATGGGCGATCTCCCAGCCGGCGCGCTCGGCCGCCTGGCGCTCGGAGGAGTCCGCGATCAACACCGGATTGGTGTTGTTGATATGGATGAAGACGCGCTTGCCCAGCGAGAGTTCCGCCAGCGCTGCGATACTGCCCTCGGCGCCGGACATCGACATATGGCCCATACGGTTTCCGGTCTTGTGACCGACGCCCGCGCGCACCATTTCATCGTCGCGCCACAGGGTGCCGTCGAACAGCAGCAGATCAGCATCGTCGAGACGCGCAGCGAGTGTCGGCGTCATCGCGGCGCAGCCGGGGATATAGTAGGCGCGCCTTTCGCCACTGATCAGCTCTACGCCGACGGTGCTCTCGCCTTCGACACCGATCTCGACCTGATCGCCCTCCAGAAAGAGTGCGGTCTTGCCCGGCACCGCGAACAGCCGAGCCTGCAGGCCGTCGAGCAGCGTGAAGGGTTGATCCAGGGCGATCGATTCGCGGCTGACATAATCGGGGTTCAGCACATCGAAGATCGGGCTGCCACGCAGCACGTCCTGGATCATCGGCGTCGCCAGCAGCCGAAACGGCGAGCTTTCGCGGAGATTGAGCAGCCCGCCGATATGATCGACGTCGGCATTGGTCAGCAGCACGCTGGCGATCGGCGTATGCCGTCGGCCCTCGCGCGGATGCAATGCCGGCGTCTGTTGAATCTGTTTGAGAATGTCGGGCGCGCAGTTGATCAGCGCCCAGTTCTGACCGTCAACGCTGACGGCAATCGAGGACTGGGTTCGCGGCGTCACGCGCGGATCGCCTTCCCAGACCAGACGACACACGTCGCAGCGGCAGTTCCACTGAGGCGAGCCGCCACCGGCGGCCGCCCCGAGTACGCGCAGCTGCAGAGCAGCACCGCCGCGCGTGTCTTGCTGATGGCTCAAAATTCAGCGGGCATGTAGTCGTTGATTTCCATACCGACGCAGATTTCCTTCACTTCCGGGGTCGTCCAGCTCATGGGGAGCTCCTGAGGTCGATTGTCGATCACGCTCGGATGAGCGCTACTCCATATTAGCCAATCGTCGCGGTTTATCCCAAGAATTTACTTAGCAAGTAAACTTTTAACCGTCGATGCCGGCGCCATCCGCTTTGCGGTAGCGCCCGACATAGTCGAACAGTTTCTCGTCGACCCGCCAGTGGCGACCGCTCTTGCGGCCGATGACGAAATCCGGCGCGCGCAATCGATACGCCTCCGCCACTGCCTGCTCGGCGGATTGCGGCCGCCAGCCGCTGGCCGGGGCGCGTAAATGGTGGCGCAAAAAGAGTCGTTCGAACACGTGCTGCTGCGCCGGCGTCTCGAGCCCGAACCATTCGGCCAGCGTCTCGCCATCCTCGTCGTGGTAGGTCACCTTGAGCCGTGGCACGCCACGGCCATTGGTGGTCGCCTCGAGCTGCATGCCGCTGACCCGCAGCACCCTGGCGTGACGCAGCTTGAGCGCATCGCGCAGCTTGTCGTCGGGATCGACCAGGCGCTC
>NZ_CEXLVS010000063.1:6955-17890 GCF_982684285.1 Salinicola sp.
GTGGCCGCAGGCGCGTGCGGCGATATCGTTCTCGCCCCCGCACTGCTCGCACACCTTGAAGCGAAAACGAAAGGTGCACTGGCTTTTTATGGCGCCCGAAGCCGCGCCGGCATCGACCTCCTTCTCCGGGTTTGACCTTCCGCTTTTCGCGGGGCTTTGGCCGCGTGTGAAAAGAAGCCCCTGACAGCGCCGACCGTGATGCTCAATCACGAAGTCGCCGTCGCGCTTGCCCCAGAAAGTGTTGGCGAAGCCGCATTCGGGGCATTCGACCTGTACCGGCTCGCTCTCGCCGTCTGGACGCGCCTGGGCGATCTCCGGCGCATAGAGCTCCCACGGGTTACCGGCGTAGTCGAGAATCAGGCATTCGGTCTTGCCTGGCGAGGGCCGCAAACCGCGCCCGACGATCTGCTGATAGAGCCCCACAGATTCGGTCGGGCGCAGAATGGCGATCACGTCCACGTGTGGCGCGTCGAAACCGGTCGTCAATACCGCCACGTTGACCAAATACTTGAGCTCGCGGGCTTTGAACGCCGCGATCAGATGCTCCCTCTCCGGGCCCGGCGTCGCTCCGGTAATCAGCGCACTCTCGGTCGCGGGCAGCAGCTCCCGCACCTCTTCGGCGTGCGCCACGGTGGCCGCGAAGATCATTACGCCCTGACGATCGTGGGCGCGCTGGATCACGTCATGAATGATCTGCGGCGTGGCACGATTGCCCTGAACCACGCCGTTGAGATCGCCCTCGGCAAACTGGCCGTTGCGCTGTGGGGTCAGGCGCGAGAAGTCGTAGAAGGCCATGGCGCCGTCGATGCGCCTGGGTTCGGCGAGATACCCCTGACGCACCATCACGCGCAGCGGCTGCTCGAATACGCAGTCGCGAAAGAACGTGTTCTCCGGGCCTTTCACCATGCCGTGGTAGTGGCGGTGATAGAGAAAGCCCTCGCCAAGCCGATACGGCGTTGCCGTCAGCCCCAACACCTTGAGGTTGGGCCGCACCTCGCGAAGCCGCGCGATCACCTTCTCGTAGGTGGAGACGGCCCGCTGGCCCGCTTTCCCCGACGCTGCCGCCTGGCGCTCGGCCCCGCTATCGCGGGCGAGAGAGACGCGATGGCACTCGTCGATCACCAGTAGTGTGAACTCGCCGGTGGCGAAATCATCCAGACCGTTGACCACCGACTGCACCGAACCGAACACCACCTGGCGCCCGCTCTCCTTGCGGCCCAGGCCGGCGCTGAAGATATCCGCTTCGAGTCCGTAGGCGAGATACTTGGCGTGATTCTGCTCGACCAGCTCGCGCACGTGGGCCAGCACCAGCACCCGGCCGCGGGCGCGCCGAGCGAGCTCCGCGATCACCAACGACTTGCCGCTTCCCGTCGGCAATACGACCACGGCCGGGTCGTCGCCACCCCGAAAATGCGCGATGACGTTATCGACGGCCTGAGTCTGATAGGGGCGGAGCTTGGGAACGGTGCTAACCGCAGGGGATTTGAGCATGGCGGCATCTTACTCAGGTCGCGCGACCGAGGGAACGCCTCGGGATCGTCGTGCTGGTAGTCGGCTCCCAACGTGGCAGTGAGTGCAGACGACTCCTTTCATCTACACCGTTAGTCGAATTGTTATAGATGATCGTTCCGATCAAATTGGCAATCGTTTCGATCACTAACCGTTAGTGAACCACTCGCCACGCATGGCGCACGGGAGTCAACTCCATGAAATTGCTAGCCGCGGTCCAAAAGGTTCCCGGGGGCCTGATGGTCGTTCCCCTCATTTTCGGTGCCGCTCTCAACACGATAGATCAGCTCCATCTCTCCTGGATCACCGCCATTCTGCAGTGGCTGGGCGCCGGACAGACCGACAGCGGCCAGTACGAGTTCCTGCGTATCGGCGGCTTCTCCCAGGAGCTGTTCAAGGATGGGGCGCTGGTGCTGATCGCGCTGTTCCTGTTCTGCTCCGGTAGCCAGATGAACCTGCGCGTGGGCGGCAAGGCGCTCAAGAAAGGCGCCCTGCTGGTCACCGCCAAATACCTGACCGGTCTGGCGGTGGGCGTGGGGCTGGGGCTGATGTTCGACCCGATCGATGGCCTGCTGGGTCTTTCGACGGTAGCGATCATCGCCGCCATGACCAACGGCAACGGCGGTATGTACGCGGCACTCACCAGCCAGTACGGCAACCGCTCCGATACCGGCGCGGTGGCGATCCTATCGCTCAACGATGGTCCGTTCTTCACCCTCATGTCGCTGGGCCTGCTGGGTTCCCAGTTCCCGGTGATCGCTTTCATTGCGGTGCTGTTGCCGATCGCGCTGGGCATGCTGCTGGGCAATATCGACCGCGATATTCGCGCCTTCCTCAAGCCCGGCGAAATTCTGCCGGTCCCGTTCTTCGCCTTTGCGCTGGGCGCGAACATGAACCTGGCGGCGTTCTTCAATCCCGAGGTGGTGGGTGCCGGCCTGCTGCTGGGCGTCATGACTACCGTACTCACCGGCGGCGTCGGCATTCTGGTGTTCAGGCTGTTCCGCGAACCCAGCGTCATCGCGCCGGTTTCCGAAGCGACCACGGCGGGCAACGCCGCCGGCACGCCGGCCGCTATCGCCGCCGCGGCAGCCGTTGCCGCCAACTCGGGGATGATGAATGCGGCCGAAGCGCAGAGTTATCACGACCTGGTCAACATCGCGACGTCGCAGATATCGATCGCCACGCTGACGACCGCCATTCTGGGGCCGATCGCCGTGATGCTGGTCGATCGCTGGCAGAAGAGACGCGGCATCGAAGGCACCCTCGAGGACGAGCCGCAGTCCCGTGTCGACGAGGATCTCGGTGTGGCGCGCGACGGTTGAGCGACGCCACTGCCGTATCGTGGCATGCTGAGACGAATGACATCATCCGGCGGCGCGCAAGCGCCGCCATCCTGGAGCCTTCATGAAAATCTCTCTGCTCTACGGCAAGGGTGAGCTGGCACTCGACCTGCCGGACGACATATTCGTCGTCGAACCGACGACGCAGCATGGGATGGAGAATCCCGAAGCCGGCGTTCGCGAAGCACTCTCTTCGCCGATCGGTACCCCGCCCCTCAAGGAGATGGTCAAGGCCAGCGATCGCGTCGCCATCGTGATCAGCGACATCACCCGGCCGACTCCCAATCATCTGCTGGTACCGCTGCTGATCGAAACGCTCGATCACGTGCCGCACGAGAATTTCGTCATCATCAACGGCACCGGCACCCATCGCGACCAGACGGTCGAGGAGCTCCGCGGCATGCTGGGCGACTGGGTGGTGGATCACATCGAGATCATCAACAACCACTGCGACAACTACGACGAACTGGTCAACGTCGGCGACAACAGTTTTGGCTGTCCCTCGTGGCTCAACCGGCGCTGGGTCGAGGCCGACTTTCGCATCGTGACCGGTTTCATCGAACCGCACTTCTTCGCCGGTTTCTCCGGCGGGCCCAAGGGCGTGATGCCGGGCATTGCCGGGCTCGAAACGATAATGACGTTCCATAACGCCCGCATGATCGGCGATCCGCGTTCGACCTGGGGCAACATGGACGACAATCCGCTGCAGGCGATGACCCGCGAGATCAACGCCCTGTGTCCGCCGCATTTCATGCTCAACGTCACCCTCAATCGCGACAAGGCGATCACCCGGGTGTTTGCCGGCGATCTCACCGAGGCGCACCGTCAGGGTTGCCAACACGAACTCGAGCACGCCATGGTCAAAGCCAGCGAGCGCTTCGATGTCGTGATCACCGGCAATTCCGGCTATCCGCTGGATCAGAACCTCTATCAGGCGGTCAAAGGGATGAGCGCCGCGCACAAGATCGTCAAGCGCGGCGGCACGATCCTGATGGCCTGCGAGTGCTCGGACGGCATCCCCGATCACGGCAAGTTCGCCGAGATCCTGGCCATGGCGGACTCGCCCCAGGCCCTGCTCGAGATGATCGAGGATCCCGAATTCGCCATGCTCGATCAGTGGCAGGTGCAGAAGCAGGCGGTCATCCAGAGCTGGGCCGATGTGATGCTCTACTCGACGCTGAGCGACACCCAGGCGCGCGCCGCACTGATGCAGCCGGTGCACGACATCTCCGAGGCGCTGCAGTCGTTGAAGGCACGCTATGGCGACGAGATGACCATCGCCGTGATGCCGCTGGGCCCGTTGACCGTGCCTTATGTCGATGACTGAGCCGCCGATCGACGTACACACGACGGGAGAGAACCCATGACTTCGATGGCTCGAACTGAACGAATCGATGCCTTGAGCGTGGAAGCAGCGGCATCGTCTCGCTCGCACAGCGTGCCGCTGACCGCCGACGTGGCCCAGGGCGCCGAACTCGAGGCCAAGCTGGAACGCCTGCGTCACGTGCTTCGCGAGATGGGCGATGTCGTGGTGGCGTTCTCCGGTGGCGTCGACAGCACCTTCCTGCTGGCCATCGCGCTGGAGACGCTGGGCCGGGAACGCGTGCTGGCAATCACCGCCGATTCGGAATCCTATCCGTTCGAGGAACTCGATGCCGCCCGCGATCTGGCCACGCGTCTGGAGGCGCCGCACCGCGTCATCGAGACCTCGGAGATCGCCATTCCCGGTTACGCCGAGAACGCCGCCAACCGCTGCTACTACTGCAAATCCGGCCTGTTCACCCACCTGGCGCCGATCATGGTCGACGCCGGATTCCATAATATCGTCTTCGGCCTGATCGCCGACGACGACGGCGAGCATCGCCCCGGCACCCAGGCGGCCCGCGAGTATGGCGTGCGCGGCCCGCTGCATGAAGTCGGCCTGTACAAGGCCGAGATCCGCGAACTCTCCCAGGCCATGGGGCTGCCGACGTGGAACAAGCCCTCGCTGGCGTGTCTGTCATCGCGGGTCGCCTACGGCGAGCGCATCACGCTGGAGAAGCTCGAGCGGATCGCCGAAGCCGAGCGCCGCGTCAGAGCCCTGAACATCGGCCAGCTCCGCGTTCGTCATCACGGCGAACTGGCGCGGATCGAAGTCGAACCCCAGGACATGGCGACGGTGCTCGAACATCACGACCGGCTGGTCGCGGAACTCACGGCGCTGGGATACGCCTGGGTAACGCTGGATCTGGCCGGCTACCGCAGCGGCAGCATGAATCGACTGCTGCCTTGAATTCGGCTCGACAGGATATGGCATGACCGAACGCCCAGACCGACCCATTTCCGACCTCGGGTTCGCCCGCGTCGATCACGCTCGCGAAGCTCGCAACGGCGTCCCCGAAGTCGTGTTCGGCGAGGGCAAGCAGGCCGATCAGATCAGCGCCATCGTCGCCCGCCTGATCGATCGTCACCAGCGGGCGCTGGTCACCCGACTCGATGCCGAGCGCGCCGAACGCGTGCTTCAGGATCATCCCCACGGCCACTACGATCCGATCAGCCGGCTGCTTTCGTGGGGTGCCTCGCCGAAGCGTCTCCCCGGCACCGTGGCAGTGATCTGCGCCGGCACCTCGGACCTGCCCGTGGCCGAAGAAGCCGCGGGTACCCTCGAGTGGCTGGGCGCCGACGTCGCCCGGCTCAACGACGTCGGCGTCGCCGGCATCGATCGCCTGCTGGCGCATCGCGAGGCGTTGACCCGAGCCGACGTGCTGATCGTGATTGCCGGCATGGAAGGCGCGCTGCCCAGCGTGATCACCGGGCTGGTGCGCAATCCGGTGATCGCGGTGCCGACCTCGGTGGGTTACGGCGCCAGCCTGCAGGGTGTCACCGCCCTGCTCGGCATGCTGTCGGCATGCGCCACCGGCATGAGCGTGGTCAATATCGACAACGGCTTCGGCGCCGCCTGGCAGGCGGCCAGCATTCTGTCGCTGCTCGAGCGAGGCCCCGATCCGCGGCCCGCCAGCTTCGAAAGATCGGCATCCCTTACGCCAGCATCCGACGCCCCGACACCGACAGAGCCCCGCACTTCATGAAGACGCTTCATATCGACTGCACCTTCGGCATCGCCGGCGACATGCTGCTGGCGGCGCTGGTGGACCTCGGCGCCGATCTGGAAGGGATCGCGGCGTCGCTGCGCCGCTTGCCGATCGATCCGTTCACACTCGAGACCCGGCCGGTGGATCGCTGCGGTATCCGCGCGCGGTTGCTCGACATCGCGCTCGAGCCCGCTGGTGGCGTTCATCCTCATGATCACGGTCATGAACATGTGCACGGCCACGCCGGCCACCCTCACCGCCGGGCGGGAGATATTCTGACGATGGTCGCCGATGCCGATCTGCCTCCTCGCGTAAGGCGCCGGGCGACGGCGATCTTCACCGCCATTGCTCAAGCCGAAGGACGAATCCATGAATCGATCCCGCCGAGGTTCATCTGCACGAAGTGGGCGCGATGGACTCGATCATCGACATCCTCGGCGTCTGCCTGGCACTGGAAGCCCTCGATGTCGAGACGATCACCGCAACCTCGGTGCCGGTGGGATACGGCGTGGTCAGCATGGCCCATGGCCGCTTTCCGATCCCGGCGCCGGCGACACTGGAACTGCTCAAGGGCGTGCCGCTATCCACCTTCGAGCCCGATGTCACGGGCGAGCTGACCACGCCTACCGGCGCCGCGTTCCTGGCCACCCTGGTCGACTCGTTCCGCTCCGCTGCGGCGGGAACCCCGGTCGAGATCGGCTACGGTGCCGGCAACCTCGACTTCCCCCCTCCCAACGTGCTGCGCGTGATTTCGATGGAAACAGCGGTACCCGATCAGGGCAGAGAGACCATCGCCGTGCTGGCCTGCCAGCTCGACGACGTCACCGGGGAGCAGCTCGGTCACGTGATCGAGCTGCTGCTGGAGGCCGGCGCCCTCGACGTCTTCTTCACCCCCGTCACCATGAAAAAATCCCGGCCGGGCCATCTGGTGACGGTGCTGGCGCCGCTGAACCGGGCGGAGGCGCTCGAACTGCTGATGCTGCGCCAGACGCCGACGTTCGGCGTGCGCCGTCACGACACCAGCCGACGTATCCTGGAGCGCCGGATCGAAACGGTGGAAACCCCCTTGGGAAGCGCCAGGGTCAAGATCGGTTCTCTCGAGGGAGAGACGTTGCGGACCACACCGGAATTCGAGGATGTGAGCGCGCTCGCCTTCCGCCACCGCCTGTCGTTCGTCGAGGTCCAGCAAGCCATCCTGGCGGCCTGGCACCGATCCCGGGAGCGCCGGCCCCGACCTTGATCGATCCGATCATAATGGCGAACGACGAGGCGGCTCGATCAACGAAGGTTGTGTCAATCGCCTCTCCCCACCGGCGATTCCGGCGTCGGTAGACCAATGTCTAATATTACGCAACTGGCTGACGTAGAAGGAAATTAGCAACCTGCGCCGGTTTTCCTCAGGGTATTCTGCAGCCAAGGGTTGTCATTATGATCGTAACGATCAATTTTATGCTCACTGCGATCAAAAAGAGCCGATGACATGGCAACTCCTCAATCGAGCCGAATCGCCGGCGACCTGGACGCCGACTTGCCGCCCAGACTGCCGACGACGCTTGGCGACTACCTGCGCAGCATCGGGCCCGGGCTGGTACTCGCCATGGCCTTTCTGGGAACCGGCGACCTGGTCAGTTCCACCGTGTCGGGCGCCAACTACGGATACGCGCTGATGTGGACCCTGGTGGTCGCCCTGGCCGCCCGCTACTGCATGATCTCGGCCATCGCCAAGTACAAGCTGGCCAACCGGTTCGAAGACTCGTCGCTGATGGCCGGTTACCAGCGCCTGTGGAAGGGCTTTCCGGCATTCTTCGCCATCCTGATGCTGGTCTACGGCCTGATCATCCAGATGAGCTTCATGCGCGCCTGCGCCGTCGCGCTGGTGCACCTGATCGAATCCACCGGCTTGACGCTGCCCGATGGATTCGGCCTGCCGCTGATGGGTCTCATCGTCATGCTGCTGTCGCTGGTCATGCTGGCGGGCCGCAACGCGTTCAAGTGGCTCGAGCGCTTGGCGCGGGGCGCTTCCGTGATCATCATCGGTTCGTGCGTCTACGCCCTGTTCCGGAGCGGTCACATCGATTTTCCCGCCTTGCTCAGCGGCCTGACGTTCGCGGTGCCGGCCGACAACGGTCCCTTCGATGCGCTGTTCATCGCAGTGGCGACCATCGGCACCATCGGTGGTTCGGCGATCAACCTGCTCTACCCCTACTTCATGGATGATCGTGGCTGGAATCGCCCGGCCCACCGCAAGATCCAGCGGCTGGATCTGATCGCGGGCATGCTGCCGCTGCTGATCATCAACGCGCTGTTCTGGATCGTGGCGGCGGAGACGCTGCGTGGAACGGGCGTGACCGTTTCCAGCGAGACCGATCTCGCCACGATGATGCAGATGGCAGTCGGCGACTGGGGACCGACCCTGCTCTGGGTCAGCCTGTTCATGGCCGCCTTCACCAGCTTCCCCGCCCAGGCGCACGGGCTGGCCAAGCTGATGTTCAACGGGCTCCACCTGGCGACCGGAAAGAGAGACGGCGAGATGCGCCCCGAGCAGGACCCGCGCTATCGACCCGCCCTGATCGGTCTGTTCATCGTCGCCCCGCTGTTCATCACGCTGCCCTTCGCGCCCAATCTCGTCTATCTGAGCGTCTTCGGCACCAGCGTGATCACGGCCACGGTACTGCCGCCGATTCTGATCGGCATCCTGATCCTGACCACCAGCCGCCGCTTCATGCTCGACGACTATGCCAACCGTTGGTGGGAAACCCTGATCCTGGGTGTCATCTCCCTCATCGGCCTCTGGTCGCTCTACGCCATCCTGACCAATCTGGCGGGCGCCATCGCCAGGGTCGCCCAGTAGCGATCGACGCACGCTTTCACTCTCATTTTCCACGAGGAGACTCGCATGACACAGTTCAGAGGCATCGTTCCCGCACTCATCACGCCGCTCGATTCCCACGAGGAGATCGACGAAGCGGGCCTGCGTCGCCTGGTCGACATCCTGATCGCCAAGGGTGTTCACGGCCTGTTCGCCCTGGGTACCAATGGCGAGTTCTTCTCGCTCTCCGACGAGGAGAAGGTGCGTGTCGCCACCATCGTCAAGGACCAGGCCGCGGGGCGCGTACCGGTCTATGCCGGCACTGGCGGCTATACCACTCGCGGCGTGATCGAGCTCAATGCCCGCATGGCCGACGTCGGGGTCGATGGCCTGTCGATCATCACCCCCTATTTCAACGGTGCGACCCAGGCCGAACTGATCACCCACTACGAGCGCATCGCCGCGGCGACCGACCTGCCGATCCTGCTCTACACCATTCCGGCCAAGGCGGGAGTGACGCTGGAAGTATCGAGCGTAGCGACGCTGTCGAGGATTCCCAACATTCGCGGGATCAAGGATAGCGGCGGCGACTTCGATCGCCTGGTCCAGTTGATCCGCCTGCGCCGGGACGACTTCGCCGTGTTCACCGGCACCGACTCGATGATTCTGTGGACATTGATGGCAGGCGGCGACGGCGCCGTGGCGGCGACCACCAACGCGGTACCGGACGTGGTGATGACGATCTGGAACGCGTGGCGGGCCGGCGATTTCGAGACCGCCCGCGAAGCCCAGGAGAAGCTGCGGCCCCTGCGCAGCGCCTTCGCCCTGGGTACCATGCCGAGCGTGCTGAAGACAGCAGCCGATCTGCTCGGCATGCCCGCGGGGCCCGCTCGCTCGCCGGTCCAGGCGCTGACGCCGCAGGCGCTCGCCAAGCTGAAGCAGGCTCTCGAGGCGTACTCCCGTGTCGACGTCTGACGCCCCTTCGGCATTGGCGATGACGGCATCCGGGGAAGCTTCATCCGTGACCGTGAAGTTGCTCATCCTGGCCGATGACCTGACCGGCACCGCGGATTCGGCGGTCGGGTGCGCGCAGCTCGGCCTGACGACGCAGATCATGCTGTCGGCCGAAGCGGCCAGCGTGGCGGACGTCGCCGCGGTGGATCTCGATTCGCGCGCCTGCGACGCTGGCGACGCGGCAGCACGGCACCAGCACTGCCTGACCCGGTGGGCCGGACGCTACCGTCATCTGTTCAAGAAGGTCGACTCGACCCTGCGCGGCAATCTTGCCGCCGAGGTCGCGAGCCTGGTGCCATGCGCCGGCATGGCGATCGTCGCGCCGGCCTATCCCGCCACCGGCAGAACCACCCGGGATGGCCGCCAGTGGCTCCACGAACGCCCGGTCGAAGAGAGCGAGGTCTGGACCAACGAAGGTATCGGCGGTCGTGCCGATCTGGTCGAGATGCTGGAAGGGGCCGGCCTGAAGACACGTCGGTTGGACCTGTCGGCGCTCCACGAAGCGGACGCGGCGGTGACGGACACCTTGCGCCGATACCGGCAGGAGGGCGTTCACGCCGTGGTCTGCGATGCGCTGACGGATGCCGACCTGATGCGTCTGGCAACGCTGTCGGCGCCCCTGGAACGCGTGTTCTGGGTCGGGTCGGCGGGGTTGGGGCTTGCCCTGCCCCGGGCGCTGAGGCTTTCCGGCACGCCGGGCGCGGCCCAGCCGGCGCCCGCCCTGCGTCGAAGCCCGACCCTGATCGTGGTCGGAAGCATGAGTCGCATTTCGCACGCACAGGCCGCCGCGCTGGTCGATGTCACCCCTGCGCTCGAAGTGGTCGAGATCGATGCCGGGGACTTTCTGGGCGCCCGCCCGCAAACGTCCGTCCGGGCCGCGCTCGACGATCGCATCCGGCAAACGCTGCAGGCCGGGAACGACGTCATGGTTCGACTGGCCCAGCCCGGCGATCGCGATGCCGCGGCGGGGCCGAGGCTCAGCGTCGAACTCGGCGCGATACTCGCACCGTACCTGACCGAGGTCGATCGCCTGATCGCCACGGGCGGCGCCACCGCACGAGCGCTACTGATGGCGGCAGAGGTCACCGAGCTCGATCGCGGCGATGCGCCCGACACCGGGGATGTCCATGCCGGGCATGAGCGCCTGCGCTCCCAGCTCGACCGCGACGGTGTCGGCCGCTCGGCGCCTGCG
>NZ_CEXLVS010000064.1:0-7602 GCF_982684285.1 Salinicola sp.
GATGGTAGTGTGGGGTCTCCCCATGTGAGAGTAGGTCATCGTCAGGCACTTATTCAGAAACCCCAGCTTCGAAAGAAGCTGGGGTTTTTCTTTGTCCGGCACACGATCGCTGCGGGCTGCGGGCTGCGGGCTGCGGGCTGCGGGCTGCGGGCTGCGGGCTGCGATCCATGAGATAGCTCTGCAGCGGCGTCCATGTCTAGGTTCAAAGGGTCGGCTCAACGGCCTGAAACGTTCCTCTCCGCGCCGCATGAGCTAGTGTATTGATCGGGCATGGCACGCATGAGAGGTCGATATGCTGGATTATCTTCCCGATCAGTTTACCGCGGTCGTTACCGGTGCCGGCGGTGGAATCGGTCAGGCCATGGTTAATCGTCTGCTAGAGAGCGAACGCCCGGGGCGTGTCATCGCGGTTTCCCGGCGTGATCCCGAGCATGAGGATTCCAGAGTCGAGAATCTGAAAGTCGATGTCACGACCGAACAGGGGCGCAGGCTGCTGGGGGACAGAGTGAATGGCGACCCCATCCACCTGCTGTTCAATGCCATTGGCCTGTTGCATGACGAGCGGCGTGCGATCTCGCCGGAAAAGCGGCTCGAGGATCTGGATGCCGAGACGTTGTCCACGCTATTTCACGTCAACGCCATCACGCCGGTTCTGCTGATCCAGACGCTGGTCAACTCCCTCAAGGGCCGCCATCCCGCCATCATTGCCAGCCTCTCGGCCAGGGTGGGATCGATCGGCGATAACGAACTGGGCGGGTGGTACGGCTATCGGGCCAGCAAGGCGGCGCACAACATGTTCCTGCGCACGGCCGCTGTCGAACTGGCACGCTACAATCGTCAGGCGATCGTACTCAGCCTGCATCCGGGAACGACCGACACCGGCCTATCCCAACCTTTTCAGAGCAGGGTTCCGGAAGGCAAGCTTTTCACGCCAGATTTCGTGGCGGAGCGATTGCTCGCAGTGATGGAAGACCGCCGCCCTGATGAGAGCGGCAGTTTCTGGGATTGGGCAGGAAAGCCGATACCGTTTTGACGGTACCGGCCTTGTGGCCATCACGCCGACTGCATGACCTGCAGGGCTTCGATCAGACTGTTCATCTCGTCGTCGGTGCCGATCGAGATACGCAGGAAGTCGCTGAGGCCATCCTTGTTGAAATGGCGGACCAGGATGCCGCGCTCGCGCAGACCGCTGAACAGGCTTGCCCCACTGTGCTTGGGGTGACGCACGAACAGGAAGTTGGTCTGTGATGGCAGGACCTCGAACGCCATCGTCTCGAGCTGCTGGCGTGTCCACTCGCGGGTGGCCATGACCCGTTCGCAGCATGCCTTGAAGTGCGACTCGTCCTGCAGCGAGGCAATGGCGACGTCGCTGGCCAGCATATCGATCGGGTAGGAGTTGAAGGAGTTCTTGACCCGCTCCAGTCCCTCGATCAGCTCACGCGAGCCGATGGCATAGCCCACACGCAAGCCGGCCAGGCTGCGTCCTTTCGACAGGGTTCCGGTGACCAGCAGGTTGGGATGGTCCGCGATCAGCGGTACGACGCTCTCGCCGCCGAAATCGACATAAGCCTCGTCGACCAGCACCACGCTCTCGGTGATGCGCTCCAGCAGCTGCGCGACAGCCTGACGGGGGTGCCCATGGCCGGTCGGCGCGTTGGGGTTGGCAAACACCACACCGCCATTGTCGGAATCGAAGGCCTCCAGGGCGATCTGCCAGCGGTCGTCCAGCGCCACGGTACGGTAGTGAATATCGTAGAGCTTGCAGTAGACCGGGTAGAAGCTGTAGCTGATGGCCGGCATCAGCAGTGGCTTCGGCTGACAGAAGAACGCCTGGAATGCCAGCGCCAGCACCTCGTCGGAACCATTGCCGACGAACACCTGTTCCGGCTCGACGCCATGGGTCTTCGCCAAAGCCTGTCGCAGCGCCAGTGACTCGGGATCTGGGTAGCGACGAAGGTGGTCCACCGCGAACGCCTGCAGTACCCGCTCGACGGTCGGGGACGGCGGATAAGGGTTCTCGTTGGTATTGAGCTTGATCAGTCTTTCGCGCGGTTGCTCGCCCGGTACGTAGGGGGTCAGGGCGCGAACGGCGGGACTCCAGAATTGACTCATGATCTCTCGCGGGACGTTTTCTACGGTGCCTGTTAAGCGTGGCGGGTCTGCACTCATAGTGACCTCTGGCCTGAAACGGCGCAAGCCGCGGCCATCGAATGTGCCTGGCAGGGTTGATTAGTGCTCTAACGGCCTCACCTAACGGACATCGTTCAACAGCGCATCAAGGAAGACCATGTCCTACGAAAAGCTACTCTCGCCCATCACCGTCGGCGACATCGAGCTCTCCAACCGAGTTCTGATGGCACCGCTGACGCGCGCCAGAACCCCGGACAGCGTGCCGGGGGCATTGCAGGCGGAATATTATGCGCAGCGGGCCGGTGCCGGGCTGATCATCAGTGAAGCAACCAACATCTCTCCCACGGCGCGTGGCTACGTCTATACCCCGGGGATCTGGACCGATGCCCAGGAAACCGGATGGCGTCAGGTCGTCGACGCCGTGCACGATGCCGGTGGCAAGATCGCGCTTCAGCTCTGGCATGTCGGACGCATCTCCCACGAGATGGTGCAGCCGGATGGCCAGGCGCCGGTCGCCCCCAGTGCCCTGCGCGCCGAGGGGGCCAACTGTTTCGTCGAGTTCGAGGACGGCAGCTCGGGCCAGCATCCGACCAGTACCCCGCGGGCGCTGGCGCTCGACGAAATCCCCGGTGTCATCGACGATTACCGTCAGGCTGCCAAGCGCGCCCAGCGGGCCGGCTTCGATCTGGTGGAGGTCCATGCCGCCAATGCCTACCTGCTGCAGCAATTTCTCGCCACCGGCAGCAATCAGCGCAATGACCGCTATGGTGGCAGCGTGGTCAACCGCGCCCGTCTGCTGCTGGAAGTCGTCGATGCCGTGAACGAGGTCATGGGCGCCGGGCGCGTCGGTGTGCGCCTGTCGCCGTTCATCGAAATCTTCGGCCTATCGGATGACGAACCCGAGGCGATGATGCGCTATCTGGCCAGCGAACTGAGCCGTCGCCAAATCGCCTATCTGCACGTCAATGAGCCCGACTGGACCGGCGAAGGTCCGCAACTGACCGACGATTTCCGCCGCGACTTGCGCGAGCGCTTCAGCGGTACGCTGATCTACTGCGGGCACTACACGGCCGAACGCGCGGAGGCCTTGATCGACAAAGGGCTGGGCGACGCCGCCGCTTTCGGCCGCCCCTACATCGCCAATCCGGATCTGGTCGAGCGGTTCCGGCGTGATGCAGCCCTCAACGAGCCGAATCCGGAGACTTTCTATGGCGGTGGCGCGGAAGGCTATACCGACTATCCAGTAATGGATTGAAGCGCTCTCGCGTGGCAGTCTGACGCTCTCGGTTGAATGGGATGTCATGCGCGAGACTTACCGCTATCCTGTAGTCACGTGGCCGCCAAGGCGGCCTGTATGGCCCAGAAGTGTAAGGAGAACCAATATGCAGATCAGGACGTTGCTGGCCAGCGCCGCCACGGTAGCCGTACTGGCCGGTTGTGCCAGCGTAGGATCTCAGACTCAGCCCGGCACCGCCGATTCCTCTGCCGGCGCGTCGTCGAGTGCCGTCACCTACGAAGGCACGCTGCCTTGCCGTAGCTGCGATGGCATCGACCTGACCGTCAACCTCAACGGTTCCGAATCCTCGCCGGCGTCACAGCGCACCTTTACGCTCGAAGCCGACTACGTGAATCACCCGCAGAATCCGGACCCCGAGCAGTACGAAGGTCAGTGGGAGACGATGACGGGTACCGCGGTCGACCCGCAGGCCACGGTCTACGAGCTGACGCCGAACGGCGAAGGCCAGATCTACTATTTCCAGAAGATCGATGACCGCACGCTGGAACTGATCGACCCCCAGCGTCGTCGCTTCGAGAACGGCCAGATGTTGCGCCTGACTCGCCAGTAGGCAAGACGCTGACGATCGTAGAGGCGGCCACGGGCCGCCTCTCGTCGTTGTGGGCTGGCCATTTGTGGCACCATACGCATCTTGCGACCCTCTACCCGGCCTGACGGAGACCCCGCGCGTGGCAAAAGCGAAGAGCGCCTTCGTCTGCACTGAATGCGGTGCGGAGTACAGCAAATGGCAAGGCCAGTGCAGCAACTGCCGTGAATGGAACACGCTGACCGAGATTCGCATCGGCGGTGCCCGCCCCGGCGCCTCGACTCCCGGTAGCAGCGGCGCTCGTGGCGGCTATGCGGGGACGCTGTCGCGGGAAGTCGTCGATCTCTCTGGCGTAGACCTGACCGAGGTACCCCGTTTCAGCTCCACGTTCGCGGAGTTCGACCGGGTACTCGGCGGCGGGCTGGTGCCCGGCTCGGCGGTGTTGCTGGGCGGCCATCCCGGCGCCGGCAAGTCCACCCTGCTGCTGCAGACGGCCTGCCGCCTGGCCCAGAGCAAGCGCGTTCTCTACGTGACCGGCGAAGAGTCGCTGTCGCAGGTGGCGATGCGGGCCCACCGTCTGCAACTGCCGACCCAGGGGCTCAAGATGCTCGCCGAGACCAGCATCGAGACGCTGCTGGCCGTGGCGGAGCGAGAGCGGCCCGAGGTGTTGATCATCGACTCCATCCAGACCATGCACCTGGAGGATATCGGCTCGGCGCCCGGCGGCGTGGCCCAGGTCCGGGAGTCGGCGGCGGCGCTGACGCGCTTCGCCAAGCAGAGCAATACCGTGCTGCTGCTGGTCGGCCACGTGACCAAGGATGGCACCCTGGCCGGGCCCAAGGTGCTCGAGCACATGATCGATGCCTCGCTGCTGCTCGAGGGTGGCAGCGACTCGCGTTTTCGCACCCTGCGCGGACAGAAGAACCGCTTCGGCGCGATCAACGAGCTCGGCGTGTTCGCGATGGTCGAGCTCGGTCTCAAAGAGGTCAAGAATCCTAGCGCGATCTTCCTGTCGAGGAGCGAGGAGCTGGCCTCCGGCAGTCTGGTAATGGTGGTGTGGGAAGGCACCCGTCCGATCCTGGTCGAGGTGCAGGCGCTGCTCGACGAATCTGCGCTGGGCAATCCGCGCCGGGTGGCGGTGGGGCTCGACCACAATCGCCTGGCGATGCTGCTCGCCGTGCTGCACAAGCACGGTGGGCTGTTCACCGGCGACCAGGATGTCTTTCTCAACGTCGTCGGCGGGGTCAAGGTGCTGGAGACCAGTGCCGATCTGGCGGTGTTGCTGGCCGTGGTCTCCAGTCTCCAGAACCGGCCGCTGCCGCGGGAGCTGGTGGTGTTTGGCGAGGTCGGCCTCTCCGGGGAGATCAGGCCGGTACCCAGTGGCCAGGAACGCATCGTCGAGGCCGCCAAGCATGGTTTCACGCGGGCCATCGTGCCGCGCGGCAACGCGCCCAAGAAAGCGCCCGCCGGCATGCAGGTGGTGGCGGTCGACAAGTTGGCCGAGGCGCTGGAGGCGCTGTGAGCGGGCGGGCCGTAGCCGCTGCCGCCAAGCGGTCGACAGGGTGCGATCCGGTCGTCGGCGCTGAGTCGCGTCGCCGGGTCGGTTAAACTGATTGCCAGGATCGATATCTCCAGGAACGGGACGAGGAGCCAGAGATGAGTGCCATTCGCCTGACGCAGTACAGCCATGGGGCCGGCTGCGGCTGCAAGATCGCCCCTGACGTACTCGACCGTATTCTCGCCAAGGCGGGGCCGGGCGCCAACAGCAAGAACCTGATCGTCGGCAACCAGGGGCGCGAGGATGCCGCCGTCTACGATCTCGGTGACGGCCGCGGGCTGATCTCCACCACCGATTTCTTCATGCCGATCGTCGACGATCCGTTCGACTTCGGCCGCATTGCGGCGACCAACGCCATCAGCGACGTCTACGCCATGGGGGGGACGCCGATCATGGCGCTGGGTATCCTTGGCTGGCCACTGGACAAGCTGCCGGCGGAAGTCGCCGGTGACGTCATGTCCGGCGCTCAGGCGGTCTGCCGTGAACTGGGCGTCGCCCTGGCGGGCGGACACTCCATCGATGCGCCGGAACCGATCTTCGGGCTCGCGGTCAACGGCCTGGTCGATCTCGACAACCTCAAGCTCAACAGCGGTGCCAAGCCCGGCGATCTGCTCTACCTGACCAAGCCGCTGGGCGTGGGACTGCTGACGACGGCCGAAAAGCAGGGCAGGCTGCAGGCCGGTCATCACGGTCTGGCGCGGGAGACCATGCTGGTCGCCAACGATATCGGCAAGGAGCTGGCCAAGGTCCAGGGCGTGCATGCCATGACCGATGTCACCGGCTTCGGCCTGGCGGGTCACCTGAGCGAGGTGTGCGCGGCCAGCGGCGTCGAGGCGCGAATCGACTTCGCCAAGCTGCCGAGGCTTGCCGAGGCCGAGGCCTACCGGCGCCAGGGTGCGGTGCCGGGCGGTACGGGGCGCAATCGCGAGGCGATCGGCAAGGCGCTGCCGGACATGGATGCCGCCCACTGGCAGTGGCTGTGCGATCCGCAGACCTCCGGCGGGCTGCTGCTGGCCGTGGATCCGGCCTGGGCCGACGATGTCGAACGGATCGGGCGCCAGCACCAGCTCAAGCTGGAGGCCTTCGGCGAGTGCGTCACCCCCCGCGGCGGCGCTGGACTGATCGAGGTGCGCGGTTGAAGGGCAATCAGTTCGTCGACGCCGACCTTGCGCTGCTGGAGCGGCCTCTGATCGATGTGCGCGCGCCGATCGAGTTCTCGGCCGGTGCCTTGCCCGGTGCGATCAACCTGCCGCTGATGGACGACGACGAGCGCCGCGAGGTCGGGATCCGTTACAAGCACGCCGGTCAGGCCTCGGCGGTGGAACTGGGCAACCACCTGGTATCGGGCGATCGTCGTGAGTCGCGTCTTGCCGCCTGGGAGCAGGCGATCGAATCGGCGCCGGATAGCGTGATCTACTGCTTCCGCGGTGGCATGCGGTCGAAGATTTCACAGCAGTGGCTGGCCGAGCGAGGCCACCCGCTGCCGCGAATTCGCGGCGGTTGGAAGGCGATGCGCAATCGGCTGATCGAGGCGCTCGAAACCCATAGCCACGCTCCCCTGCTACTGATCGCCGGCCTGACAGGGTGTGCCAAGACGGCACTGATCAACGCGCTGGACTCGGGGGTCGACCTGGAAGGTCACGCACGTCACAAGGGCTCGGCCTTCGGCCAGCATCCGCTGGCCGGCCCCTCGCAGATCGATTTCGAACACGGTCTGACGCCGGCCCTGATGCGCCTGCCACGAGCCCGCGTGGTCGAGGACGAGTCGCAGCGTATCGGGCGCCTGGCGATACCGGCGACCTTCTGGCAGTCGATGAAAGCGGCGCCGTGCATTCGTGTGGAGATGCCGCTGGAGTGGCGCCTCGAACAGATCCGCAAGGATTACATCCAGGATCTCAGCGAGATCTACCATCGCCACTATGGACCGCAACTGGGCGAGGTGCTGTTTCGCAAGCAGCTGTCGGGCGCGTTGAAGCGTCTCGGCAAACGCCTGGGGGGCGAGCGCCTGGCGCGATTGGTCGAGGCGCAGCGGCGGGCATTCTCGGCGCAGCGCCTCGGCAACGTGCAGGCGCACGATGACTGGCTGGCTCC